>CAMDXD010000044.1 GCA_945877995.1 Bordetella parapertussis | reverse complement strand
TACCGCGCCCTGGTCGACCGGGTGCAGGGGATCGTCAAGCGCGAGCTGGAGGAGATCGCGTTCCGCTATCCGGATGTGATCCGCAACGTCGCCGGCTACAACCTGAACAGGCTGGCGCAGCCCGGCTTCAACATGGCGCACCTGCTGGTCGGGTCCGAGGGCACGCTGGCCTACTCGCGCCGGATCAAGCTGAAGCTCTCCCCGCTGCCGGTGCACAAGGCGCTCGGGATCTGCCACTTCCCGACCTTCCGGCAAGCGATGGACGCGGCGCAGCACATCGTGAAACTCAGCCCGATCGCGGTCGAGGCGGTCGATCGAACGATGATCGGGCTCGCGCGCTCCAACCCTGCCTTCCTGCCGATCGTCGAGCGTTGCGTGAAGGGCGACCCGGACGCGATCCTGCTGGTCGAGTTCGCCGGCGACGGTTCGCCCGAGAACCAGGCCGAGAACCTGAAGCGCGTCAAGCAGCTGTCCGAACTGATGGCCGACCAGCTCGGCCTGCCGGGCGGCGTGGTCGAGATCACCGACCCGAAGCTGCAGAAAGAACTGTGGGACGTGCGCAAGGCCGGCCTGAACATCATGATGTCGATGAAGGGCGACGGTAAGCCGGTGTCGTTCATCGAGGACTGCGCAGTGCCCCTGGAACACCTCGCTGACTACACCTCGCGCCTGACCGAGGTGTTCCACCGCAACGGCACCACCGGCACCTGGTACGCCCATGCATCGGTGGGCTGCCTGCACGTGCGGCCGATCCTCGACATGCGGCGCGAGGGTGCGGTGCAGATGCGCGCGATCGCCGAGGAGGCGATGGCGCTGGTGCGCGAGTACAAGGGTGCCTACTCCGGAGAGCATGGCGACGGGCTCGTGCGCTCCGAGTGGATAGAACCGTTCTACGGTTCGAGGCTCACCCGTGCGTTCGAGGAAGTGAAGGACCTGTTCGATCCGCGCGGGTTGCTCAATCCCGGCAAGATCGTGCGGCCGCCGAAGCAGGACGACCGCACGCTGTACCGCTTCAAGCCCGGCTATGCGGCCGACCCGATCGACACCGCGCTCGACTGGAGCGACGCGACCGAAGACGCGACTGCGCCCGGTGCACGCAGCGCCGGCTTCTCGAAGGCCATCGAGGCCTGCAACAACAACGGCCACTGCCGCAAGTTCGACGCCGGCACGATGTGCCCGTCGTATCGCGCCACCGGCGACGAGCAGCACCTGACCCGTGGCCGCGCGAACACGCTGCGCCTGGCGATCTCCGGGCAACTCGGTCCCGACGCGTTCACCTCCGAAGAGATGTATCGCACGATGGAGCTGTGCGTGTCGTGCAAGGGCTGCAAGCGCGAGTGCCCGACCGGCGTCGACATGGCGAAGATGAAGGTCGAGTTCCTCGGCCATTACAAGAAGAAGCACGGCCTGACCCTGCGCGACCGGCTCGTGGCGTTCCTGCCGCGTTATGCACCGCTCGCCTCGCGTTTCTCCGGCCTGATGAACCTGCGCAACGCGCTGCCCGGTGCTGCCGCCCTGTCGGAGAAGTTCACTGGCCTGAGCGCAAGACGTGCGCTGCCGACCTGGCATCGCCGGCCCTTCCATGATCGCGAGGCGGCCGCTGGCGGGCAGGGTGCGGCCGGCGCGCCGCAAGCGGGACGCGAGGTCGTGCTGCTGGTCGACACGTTCAACCGCTACTTCGAACCGGAGAACGCCCGCGCGGCGATCGCGGTGCTGCAGGCAGCCAGCTACACGGTGCACACGGCGAAGGCTGCCGACAGCGACCGGCCGCTGTGCTGCGGCCGAACCTTCCTGTCGGCGGGGCTGGTCGACGAGGCGAAGGCCGAAGCACGGCGTTCGCTCGATGCGCTGAAGCCGTATGTCGAACGCGGCGTCCCGGTGGTCGGCCTTGAACCGTCTTGCCTGCTGGGATTGCGCGACGAGTGGCAGTCGATGCTGCCGAAGGCCGAAGCTGCACCGGTGGGGGCCGCTGCCTTGCTGTTTGAGGAGTTCCTCGCGCGCGAACTGTCGGCCGGCCGCCTGCAATTGCCGCTGAAGGCGATCGAGCAGACGAAGGTGGTGCTGCACGGCCACTGCCACCAGAAGGCGTTCGACGCCATGCCGGCGGTCGAGCAGGTGCTGAAGCTGGTGCCCGGCCTGTCGGTGGAGACGATCGAGGCGACCTGTTGTGGCATGGCTGGCAGTTTCGGCTACGAGGCCGAGCACTACGAGACGTCGATGAAGATCGGCGAACTGTCGGTGCTGCCGAAGATGCGCGCGGCTGCCGCTGATGCACTGCTCGTCGCCGACGGCACCAGTTGCCGGCACCAGATCCGTGACGGTACGCAGCGCGGGGCGGTACATGTGGCGCGCGTGCTGGAGCGGGCACTGGCAACGGGGGACCGGCACTGACCACGCCACCGCCCGGGTCCGCGCCCGGCGAGGCCATCGGCTCGACGCTGCCGGTTACCCATCGCCAGGTCTGGACGATGGCCGGTCCGATCATCCTCGCGAACCTCTCGGTGCCGCTGCTCGGCGCCGTGGATACCGCGGTGGTCGGGCACCTGGATGAAGTGCACTACATCGGCGCGGTCGCCATCGGCGCGATGCTGTTCAACTTCATCTACCACCTGTTCAATTGCCTGCGCATGGGTACCACCGGCCCGACCGCGCAGGCCCGCGGGGCGGGCGACCATGCGGAGGTACGCATGATGCTGGCGCGTGCCCTGTTGCTTGCGGCGGGCGCCGGCTGCGCGATGGTCGCGCTGCAGGGGCCGATCGTCGCGCTCGCCTTCCATGCCATCGAGGCCAGCGCGCAGGTCGAGCACTACGCGCGCCAGTACTTCCTGATCCGCGTCTGGGCGCTGCCGGCGGTGCTGTGTACCTACGCGATCATCGGCTGGATGTACGGGCTGCGCAACGTGCGCGTGCCGCTGGTGATCCAGCTGTTCACCAACGCGGTCAATGTGTCACTCGACCTCCTGCTGGTGTTCGGCTTCGACATGGGCGTGGCGGGGGTGGCAGTCGCATCGGTGGTGGCCGAGTACGCCGGCCTGGCGCTCGGCGTGTTCTACGTGCGGCGTACCCTGCGCGAGCTGCCGGCCGGTGGCGCCGCCAGCCCGCTGCTCGACCGGGTACGCCTGCGCCGCATGGTGGTCATCAACGGCGACATCGTGCTGCGCACGCTGTGCGTCGTTTCGGTGGGCGCGATCTTCATGGCGAAGAGCGCCGAGCTCGGGGACCTGCCGTTGGCCGCAAACCAGGTGCTCTACCTGTTCCTTGTGTTCACGTCGTTCGGCCTCGACGGCTTCGCGCACACGGCCGAGACCATCCTCGGCGAGGCGGTCGGCCGGCGTGACGCCGCCGGCTTCCGCCATGGCCGTCGCGTCGTGTTCGTGTGGGCCGGCGTGGTCGCGTTGCTGAACACCCTGGCCTATGCGCTGTTCGGCACTGCGATCATTGCGCTGATGACCAGCCTGCCCGAGGTGCGCGCCGCGGCAGCCGACTACCTCTGGTGGCCGGTGCTGATCCCCCTGGTGTCGGTGTGGGCCTTCATGTACGACGGCGTCTACCTGGCCGCGACACGTACCCGGATCATGCGCAACACGGTGATCGTGGCGTTCGTCGGCTACCTCGTCGTGCTGCAGCTGGCGCTGCCGCTGTTCGGCAATGCGGGACTGTGGGCGGCGGTCGCGACGTTCCTGGGACTGCGCGGGCTGTTGCTGCATCTGTACCTGCCGCGCGTGTCCAGGCACATCGGATAGGGCGGGGCCTACGGGATCTGCGTGGCGAAGGCCCGACCGCGGATCCAGTTCTTCACCGCTTCGACCGTCTGCGCTTCCTGGCCGAAGAAGCCGTGCGCGGCCAGCGGATCGCACGGACCGGATTCCGGCGGCCTGCCGCCGCTGACGGTGATCAGCGTATAGGTCTCGGCCAGGCGCTTCGCGCTGTAATAGGGCGTCTGCGGGCAGCCGTCCTCGGCGTGGTGGACGAACAGCAGCGGTGCCCTGATCGATGCATAGTTGAACCAGGACAGTCCGGCGCCCGCACGACTGGCGACGAACAGAGAGGCGGTGAGGACTACCTTTTCGAACTGCCCGGGCAGTTGCCGTGCGATCGATGCGGCGGAGACCGTCCCGCGGCTGGTGCCGATCAGGGTCAGCGGCACTTTCGGAAAGCGTTGCCCGAGGTCGGCGATCACCCTGGCGATGTCTGCGGCATGCACGCGTCCGGCACGGAACGTATCGTCCATCCCGAGTTCTGCGCGGTCGCTCGGCACGTCGACCACCACCGACGCGAAGCCGCCCTGCGCCCAGAGATAGCGGGTACGGACTAGGAAGTTGCCGCGTTCCGCGAACGTCGGGTCCAGGCTGGACGGCCGGAGGCGCACGTTACCTGCACCACCGGAGAAGAGCAGCACCACCTGCTCGACAGGCACCGCAGGGTCCGCGACCAGCAGGTAGGTCTGGGTCACCGCTTCCCGGACGGGCAGGGTGACCAGTTCCGCCCTTGGCTGGGCGAAGGCGGTGGCCGGGACGAGCAGGCATCCGATCATCCAGCTACCGATCCGGCGCAAGGCTTGTCTGCAGTCCAAGATGTCGTCGCTCCGGTCGATGCCGGGCCGTTGACGCAGCCCCCGAGCCAGCTTACGCTGGATGACAGCCTGGACATTCGCAAGGAGCACCACCTTGGACAGCATGGTTCCGTTCGAAGCGCCAGTCGTCGATGAGCTGACGATACGCGTGCTGGTCGACTCACGCTATGAACGATTCCTTCCGAAGGCCATGCATCCGATGGTCGGCATCGAGCACCTCGGGCGCATCCCGGGCCGCGAACTGTCGACCTTCGCGGCCGAGTGGGGGCTGTCGCTGCACCTGTCCTCGTCGGTCGATGGTGCGAAGGCGCAGTACGTGCTCGATTTCGGCTACACGCCCGAGATCCTGAACCGCAACTTCGACCTGCTCGACATCGACCCGGCGAAGATCAACGGGCTGATCCTGAGCCACGGCCACCGCGACCACTTCGGCGGGCTCGACGGCTTCGTGCACCAGCATCGCAGCCGGATGCGCGACGACCTCGCGCTGTTCGTCGGCGGAGACACCGTGTTCCGCGAGAAGTGGATCACCGAGAAGCGCGGCGAGGACCCTATCTCATGGGGCGCGATCGACCAGGTGTCGCTGCGCGCGCACCGTGTCGATACCGTCTGCTGCCCGAAGCCGCTCGCCCTGGACGGGCCGTTCACCTCCGGCTACATCGAGCGCAACTCGTTCGAGCAGGTCACTGGCGGCACGCTGGTACAGGACGACCACTTCAGCGCGGAAGAGCGCGGCGGGAAGCTGGTGCGCGACCAGCACGAGGACGAGCATGCGACCTGCTACATCGTCAAGGGCCGCGGCCTCGTGGTTATCTCCTCCTGCGGCCACACCGGCATCATCAACACCGTGCGCAGCGCGATGGCTGCGGCGAACGTCGACCGGGTGCATGCGGTGGTCGGCGGTTTCCACCTCGGCATGGCACCGCTGCCCTACCTGCAATCCACGCTGCAGGAGATGGAGGCGATCAACCCGGACGTGATCGTGCCGATGCACTGCACCGGCACGGCGTTCATCGAGATGCTGCGCGAGCGGATGCCCGAGAAGCTGGTGTATTCGAACGTGGGCAGCCGGTTCACGTTCGGCGCCTGACCGGGAGCGGGATCGAGTGCAGCAGCGCCGGCTTGCCGAGATCCTCGTGCTCGACCCGTTCTCGCGCAACCTGCACCGCGACATCATCGTCCGTTTCGGACGCTATCCGCACCGTAATGCATTGCCGGGACGCACGTCGACGCCGGAAGAGGAGGCGTTCCTGTGGCAGCCGGGCTCGTCGTTCTGAGGGGCGAGCTGCGCATTGACCGCTGACGCAAGCGTCTGGATACTGTTGGTTCAGCATTTGGACAGCGCCTTGCGGAGGCACGATGCGAACTTCGATGCGGTTGCGAATGACCGGTGCGGTGCTGCTGGCGCTGTCGGCTACCGTCTGCGTCGCGCAGGTAGAGCCCGCGCGACCGCTGCGCGTCGTGGTGCCCTATCCGCCAGGCGGTTCGTCGGACATCCAGGCGCGGCTGGTCGCTCAGGGGCTGGGCGAGCGGCTGGGCCAGCCGGTGATCGTCGACAACCGCCCAGGCGCGAGTGCCGTGATCGGTACCGACTACGTCGCGCGCCAGCCCGCCGATGGCACGACCCTGCTGCTGGCCGCGCCGCCGTTCGTGATCACGCCGTACACCGAGCAGAAGCTGCCTTACGACGTGAAGAAGGATTTCGTACCGGTATCGCTGCTGTCGCGCGCCCCGATGCTGGTGGCGGTGCCGCGCGATTCCCCGGCGAAGGCCTTTGGCGACCTGGTCTCGATGGCGCGCGCGCAGCCGGGCCGGCTGGCCTACGGCTCGGTGGGCGCGGGCGGGCTGGGCCACATGGCGACCGAACTGCTGTCCCAGCAGCTGAAGCTCGACCTGGTGCATGTGCCGTACAAGGGTTCCGCGCCGGCGCTCACCGACCTCGCCGGCGGACGCCTTGCGATGATGCTGACTACCCAGCTCGACATGGCGGCCCAGTTGTCCGCCGGCTCCGTCCGTGTCGTGGCCATCGGTTCGCCGCAGCGGTCCCGCCTGTTGCCTGATGTGCCGACCGTGTCGGAAGCCGGGTTCGGTGCGGTCGACCTGGGCAACTGGTTCAGCGGCTTCTCGATACGCGCCGGTACTCGACCTGAATGGACGCTCCGCCTGTCTGCGGAGATCGCCGCGGTCCTGCAGCGGCCCGACGTGCGCGAGCGGCTCGACGCGCAGAACGTGGAAACGGTGGGATCGACCCCGGCGCAGTACGGGGCTTTCCTGGACGCCGAGCACGCCCGATGGGCAGCGGTCGCGGCCGCCATCCGGGCGCCGAGGTAGGCGAAGTCATCCAGCGCAACACCCGGAGGAGATCATGGCAGTCCACCTGAATGTCGATGATGTGGTGCCCGAGGCGGTCGCCCCGGGCGTGCAGCGCCGGGTGCTGCTCCACCCGCGTACCGTGCCGGGCATACGCTTCGAGCTGGGCTGCCTGGCGCTGGACCCCGGCACGACGATGCCGGTGTCGGTCGGCGCTGCCGACCTCGAGTGGCTGCAGGTGCTGTCGGGTTCGCTGGTGCTCGACGGCAGCGGGCAGGCGCAGGTGCTTTCCGATGCGCATGTCGTCTTCCTGCCGCCGGGCTTCGATGGATCGATCCGCGCCGAAGCCGGGGCGTCCATCCTCTGGGCGCGCGTGCCCGATGCCGCCGGGCTCGACCCGGCGTTCACCTCGCGGCCGCCAGGCTTTCGCATCGTCAACTGGAAGGACGAGCCGCTGCTCGAGTCGCAGCACGATGCGCGCAAGCGCATCTACCTTGCGACGCCGGCGCTGTTCGGCACCGAGGCGATCAAGGGCGAGATGATCCTCTATCCGCCTGGTACCGAAGCGCCGCAGCACTACCATCTCGGTGCGGCACACTTCATGTACTTCCTCGAGGGCGGCGGTACCGCCTTCGCCGGCGACCGCGCGCTGAAGGTGCGTGCCGGTGACGTCGTCTACTACGAAGATCAGGAGGTGCATTCGCTGCGCAGCGGAGACACCTCGGGCATGACCTTCGCCGAGTTCTTCGTGCCGGCCGGTGCGCGCACGGTGTGGGTGCATCCCGAGAAGGCCTGCACCTGGCTGCCCACCGGCAAGAACATCCAGGGCGGGAAGCCGGCGCGCGAGATCCGTGCGCACAGCTTCGCGCGGGTCGAAACCACCACGGACGTCTGACGCATGCCGATCGAGCTGGTCCTCACCACCCGCATCCCGTCGCCGGCGATGGAGATGCTCGAGGCAGAATACACCTGCCACCGCCTGTACGAAGCCACGGACCCCACGGACCGTGCCGCCTTTCTCGCGCGCGTGGCGCCGACGGTGCGCGGCATCGCCACCTTCGCCCATGGCGGCGTCGACGCCGGGCTGATCGCGGCCCTTCCGAATGCCGAGATCATCTCGCACTACGGCGACGGCACCGAGAAGATCGACCTGGTCGCGGCGAAGGCGCGCGGTGTCGTGGTGGCGAACGTGGTCGGCATCGTCGAGGCGTGCGTGGCCGACACCGCGATGGCGCTGATGCTCAACGTGATGCGCCGCTACCTGTATGCAGACCACTTCGTCCGCTCGGGGCTGTGGACCGCGCCCGGCACCTTCCCGCCGGCGACCTCGCTGGGCGGCAAGACGGTCGGCATCCTCGGCCTCGGCGGCATCGGCATCGAGGTCGCGAAGCGTGCACGTGCCTTCGGCATGCATGTGCGCTACCACAACCGGAAGCCGAAGCCGGGTGTCGACTACCCGTACGATCCGGACCTGCTCACGCTGGCCCGCAATGCCGACGTGCTGGTGCTCGGAGTGCCGGGCGGCCCGCAGACCGAGCGCCTGGTCGACGCCGAGGTGCTCGATGCGCTCGGGCCCGGCGGCTACCTGGTGAACATCGCACGCGGGTCGGTGGTGGACGAGCCGGTGCTGATCCAGTACCTGCAGGACAGGAAGATCGCAGGGGCCGGCCTGGACACCTTCGACAACGAGCCGCGCATCGACCGCAGGCTGCTCGAACTCGACAACGTCGTGCTGTCGCCGCACGTCGGCACCTATACCGTCGAGACCCGGCGGGCGATGGCCGAACGGCAGCTCGAGAACCTGCGCCGGCATTTCGCCGGGCAGCCGGTCGTGAACAGGGTCGTCTAGCGATGCAGCGCCCGCGGAGCGCCTCGAACGGCCAGTGCGGACAGGCAAGGCTCGCCGTGGTGGCCCTCGCGTGCGTGTCGGCTTCGCTGGCATCCGTCGTCCACGCCCAGCCCGATGCCGCCTGGCCGTCGCGTCCGCTGCGCATGGTGGTCGGCGCCGGCGCAGGCGGCAACGTCGACCTCACCGCGCGCATCGTCGGCCGTCGGGTGTCGGAGAGCCTCGGCCAGCCGGTGGTCATCGATAACCGGGTCGGCGCGGGCGGGGCGATCGCCTTCAACCTCGTGCGCCAGTCCGCGCCTGACGGCTACACGCTGCTGATGGCGCCGACTGGCTTCACCACCGGCGTGGCGCTCAACCCGAACGCCGGCTACGACCCGGTGAAGGACTTCACCGCCATCTCCACGGTCAGCTTCTTCGCCTATGCGCTGGCGGTGGGGACGCAGAGTCCGCATGCCACGCTGGCAGACCTGCTGGCGGCGGCGCGGGCGAAGCCAGGCACGCTCGGCTACGGCACTGGCGGCGTCGGTTCGGGCCAGCATCTGGTGGCCGAACTGCTGTCGGCGATGGCCGGGGTCAGGCTGCTGCATGTGCCCTACAAGGGCGGCACGGCACCGGTGAGCGACCTGGTCGGTGGGCAGATCCCGATGGTCGTGGAGATCGAGTCCGTGCTGGTGCCGCAGGTCAGGGCGGGCAAGGTCCGGGTGCTGGCGACGACCGGTCCCGTACGCACGCCGCTGCTGCCCGAGGTGCCGACGGTCGCCGAGTCCGGCGTGCGCGACTTCGTCGTGCAGGGATGGCTGGGCGTCCTCGGGCCGCGCGGCATCGCACCTGCGAGGCTGGTGCGCCTGAACGCCGTCGTGCGCGAGGCGGTCGCCGACCCGGCGACGGTGGCTGCGATCGAGAAGGGCGGCGCGGTCGCGCGCGCCGGCAGTGCCGAGGCCTTTGCCGCGCTGGTGCAGGCGGATACGCAGCGCTGGGCCCGCGTGGTCCTCGATGCGAACATACAGGTGCAGTAGCGGCCCGGCCGTGCTGCGCGATCGACCAAGCGAACGAAGGAGAAACCGATGAAGCGCGAGACCATCCTCCCCTGGGAGATGCACAAGGAACACCGCACGCCCTACGTGCCGGCGATCAAGGTCGAAGGCGGTTCGCTGCTGTTCATGTCCGGCATGGGTCCGCACAAGCCCGACCACAAGCATCCGCACGTACCCGAGGAGTGGGTGCTGCCCGACGATGCGGGTGCACAGGCGCGCATGGTGCTCGAGAAGATGAAGCGCATGGTCGAGGCGGCAGGCGGCGAGTTCCGCAACATCGTGAAGATCACCCGCTACCTGAAGAACATCGACGACCAGGACAAGGTGAACGAACTGATCCACGAGTACTTCGGCGACGACCTGCCGTGCAGCACGACGGTGCAGGTGTCCGGCTTCGTCGTGCCGACGATGCTGCTCGAAATCGATGGCTGGGCGGTGATCCCGGACAGGAAGCCCTGACCCTGAGGCAGGGCGTCCTGCTTCAACCGCCGCAGATCGCCGGCAGCACCTCGCCGATCGACCCGGCGATCACCGCGTCGGCGATGTCGTCGAACGGCGTCGGCTGTGCATTGACGATCACCAGCTTCGCATCGAACTGCTTCGCGACCGGCACCACGCCGGCGACCGGGTAGACCTGCAGCGTCGAGCCGACCGCCAGCATAAGGTCGCATTCCTGGGCGCAGCGCATCGCGCGCTCGATCACGCCGGGCTTGAGCGACTGGCCGAACGAGATCGTGTCGCTCTTCAGGATGCCGCCGCATTCGGTGCAGGGTGGGTCTTCCTCGCCGGCGCGCAGCCGTTCGGCAACCTCCGCCATCGGGCCGCGCCAGTTGCACTGCAGGCAGGCCACGAACAGCACGGTGCCATGCACCTCGATCACCTTGCCCGGCGAATTGCCCGCCTTCTGGTGCAGGCCGTCGATGTTCTGCGTGATCAGCGCATGCAGTTTGCCGCGGGCCTCGAGTGCAGCCAGCGCCTGGTGGCCGCGGTTGGGCGCGGCGAGCCACGCCGGGTGCGCGAGACGGCTCTGCCACGCCAGCTGGCGCACTTCCGGGTCGGCGACGTAGTAGCGGATGTCGGACAGCTTCTCTGCCTTGGGATTGGTGGTCCACACGCCCTTCGGACCGCGGAAGTCGGGGATGCCGGACTCGGTCGAGATCCCGGCACCGGTGAGTACCGTCACTTTCGACGCGGCATCGATCCAGTCGCTGACCTGCGCGAGGAATGCGATGCCGCCGGCCTGCGATGGCGCCGGCACGCTCAGCGCACTCGCACCACGATCTTGCCGACCATCGCGCTCGACTCCATGCAGTCGCGCGCTGCCGGGATCTCGTCGAAGCCGAACTCGCGGTCGATCACCGGATCAAAGGCGCCGGCCGCGATCGCCGGCATCACGTCGCGCGCGAAGCCGGCGGCGGCCGCCGCCTTCTCTTCCGGCGGCAGCTTTGCGTTCGAGATGCCGAAGATCTCGAGCCGGCCGGCATGCACCGCGCCGAGGTCGATCTCGGCGCTGAGCGCGCCGTCGACATAGCCGACCACGGCGATCCGGCCCTTGCGCGCCGCCGCGCGGATGCATTCGGCAAACTGCGTGCCACCGACCAGGTTGACCGCCAGGTCGGCGCCATGTCCGCTGGTGGCTTCCATCACCTTCGCGGCGAAATCCGCACCGCGGGTGTTGATCGCGACATCGAGGCCGAGCGCCTTTACCCGTTCCAGCTTGGCGGCCGAGCCCGAGGTGCCGATCGACTTCGCGCCGAGCAGCTTCGCCAGCTGCACGCAGGCCACGCCCGCGCCGGACGATACACCGGTGATCAGCAGCCATTCACCCCTCGCCAGCCGTCCGTAGGGCGGGTAGAGCATCTCGTAGGCGGTGATGTAGGAGATCGGGATCGCCGCCGCCTGCTGCCAGCTCAGGCGGGATGGCATCGGCATCACCTGCGCGGCGTCGAGGGTCGCGTAGTCGGCGAAGCCGCCGCGCGAACGGCCGAATACCTTGTCCCCCGGCTTGCAGTTCGTGACGCCGGCGCCGATGGCATGCACGATGCCGGCCGCCTCGTTGCCGCCGATCTTCTCCGGCCCGCCGTGCACCGCGCCGCCGACCACCAGCTCGCCGCGGTTCAGTGCCGAGGCATGCACCTCGATGATGACTTCGCCCGGCTTCGGTTGTGGCACGGGCACTTCGCGGTATTCGAGGACGGCATTGTGGTCACGGGTGACGATCCAGCAGGATTTCATGCGAGCTTTCCCTTGAGCGACGGCAGGATACGCAGCGCGTTGCCGCGGTCGATGGCCATGCGCTGCGCGGCGGTGAACGGATACGCGGCGAGCCCCTTGTTCACTTCGTCGCCGAGGCGATACGGGAAATCGGTGCCGTACAGGTACTGCGAGGCCGGTGCGATCTTGCCGAGCGCATCGAGCGCGCCGGGATGGTTGCCCTGGGCCATGTCGTAGAAGAACTTCGCGAACTCGTGCATCACGCCATTGGGCAGCACCCGCTTCGCGTCCTTCATCGACTTCTCCTGGTACTGGAAGCGCGACAGCAGGAAGGGCGCGGTGCCACCGCTGTGCGACCAGATCCACTTGATGTTCGGGAAGCGCGCGGCCGCGCCGCTGAATATCAGGCTGGCCATCGTGCGCGTGGTGTCGGTCGCGTACTCGATCGCAGAGTCGGGCACGCCGGGCACCACATTGCGGCAGCAGTCGGCGGTCAGCGGATGGGTGTAGACGATAGCGCCGCGCCGGTCGAGTTCCTCCAGCACCGGCGTGAACGAGCCATGCCCGAGGTAGCGGCCGTTGTAGCTGGTCATCAGGCAGAAGCCCTCGGCCTTGAGCACGTCGAGGCAGTAGGCGATCTCCTTCAGCGAACCTTCCGGGTCGGGCAGCGGCAGCGTGGCGAAGGTGCCGAAGCGGCGCGGGTAGTCGATCGCGAGCTTCGCCGCGTACTCGTTGCTCTCGCGCGCCAGCCGACGGCCGAGCGCGACATCGCCGAACCAGACCGCCGGCTGCACCAGCGAGGTCAGCGACAGCGCGATGCCGCTGCGGTCCATGTCCTCGATCGACATCGCAGGCGACCACTTGACCGGGCGCGGCCCGCCGCGCTTGACCAGGTCTTCCGCATACGCCGGCGGCACCATGTGATGGTGCACGTCGATACGGTGCGGTGCAGCAGGCGCGGTGGTCGCGCCGCCGGCCGTCGTTTCACAGCCGGCGAGCAGTCCGGCCGTACCCAGCGCGGACAGCGTTCCCAGGCCGCCGAGCAGCCGCCTGCGCTGTGCGTCGGGTGAAGGTTCGGTGATCGTGCGTTCCATGCTTCCTCCTGGTGTGGTCGACGTCGTCGTCGAACGTAGGTGTTCAGCGCGCAGGTGGCAGGCCTTCCAGTGTCTCGGCCAGCAGCAGCAGCGCGGCGGCGGCAAAGGCCTGCATGTTGCCGAGACGGTCGGTGCTGCCGGTCTCGAGGGTACGCGAGCGCTCGCCGATCGTGCCGGGCGCCAGGCCAAGGCCCGGCCCGGCGACCGCGACGCAGGCATGGCCGGCAGCGTCGCCGTACTTGTTGCCGGTGGGGCCGGCCGCGCCGGTTTCGCCCAGGCCCCAGTCGGTCTCGAAGTGGGTGCGCAGGGTCTGCGCCTCGAAGCATGCATAGGCTTCGGTCGATGCGCGCATCGTGGCCAGCCGATCGAGGTCGACCGCCTTCAGCGACAGCAGCGCGTTGCGGGTATAGATCACCAGGCCGCCCCGGCAGTAGGCCGAGGCCCCGGGCACGGCCAGCAGTGCGGCGGTGATGAGCCCGCCAGAGGCCGATTCACCGACGGCAATCGTCTGGCCGCGGTCCTTCAGTTGCACCGCCACCCGGCCGGCGTGCTGCATCAGGGGTTCGATCATGTTCAGTCCATGTCGGCGGGTATGTCCGCCAGGTGGTTGCCGCTGCGTGGTCGTACCTGCAGCAGCGCGCCTGGCCGCAGCCCGAGCTGGATGCCGGTGCGCGCATCGACGGCCTGCAGCACGATGTTGAGGTGGTTCGGGAAGTGGCACTCGTCGAAGCCGGCCACCGTGCCGACCTCGCGGCCGTCGATGGCGATGGCGTCGCCGCGGACCAGCACGCCGGCGCTCTCGAATTCCACGAAGCCGAGGAACCGACAGCGCTGCACCGTGGCGCCGGGTGCTGCAGTGGCCTCGTCGGTGACGATCAATTCGTGCACGTCACCGCGGCGGATGCAGCGGGTCGGCGCGGCGATCAGCGAAAAGCCGCGGTCGTCGCGCGACAGTTCCATCACGCCGACGAAACGGCCGCCGAATGCGGCGCGCAGGATGGCCGGCACGCCCATCTCGCCGGTGGCGAACGGGTCGCGCGATGCGCTGGGCGTGTCTCGGTGCACTGGCGTCCTGGATCCAACCATGGAGCATGAAGTGTACGGCCTGCGCCGGGCTTGGTACATTCCGTCCCAGCATCGGAACCGGTCCCGATGCACATACATGACATGAGGTCTGGCGCGTTCGCGCCACGGACCCACCGACCGACAGTTCCCGGACAATCCATCCCGAGGAGCAAGGAGGAGTTAATGCCCAACCCGTTCTCGCGTACCGCCATGCTTGCGGTGTCGGCCCTCGCCCTGTCCGCACTGTCCATCGCGCAGTCGGTATCGGCGCAGGCGTTTCCGTCGCGGCCGATGCGCTGGATCGTCGCCGTCCCGCCCGGCAGCACCAACGACCTGATCTCGCGCCTGGTCGCGCAGCGCCTCGCCGAGTCGGTCGGGCAGCCCGTGCTGGTGGACAACCGGCCAGGCGGGGCCTTCGTGATCGCGAGCGACATCATCGCGCGCGCCGCACCTGACGGTCACACGGTCGGTACGTTGCTGACACCGCATGTGGTGAATCCGTTCGTGATGAAAGACCTGCCGTACGACACCCTGCGCGACTTCACCCCGGTGTCGAACATGGTGATCGTGCCGGGCGTGCTGACGGTGCATCCGTCGGTTCCGGCTGCGACCCTGAAGGAATTCATCGCGTACGCGAAGTCGCGCCCCGGAGCGCTCAACTACGGCGTGCCCGGGCAGCTCACCTCCGGCCACCTGTCGGTCGAGATGATGAAGGTGATGGCGGGCATCGACGTCACCTATATCCCCTACAAGGGCGGTGCGCCGGCGATCGCCGACCTGATCGCCGGGCAGATCCAGCTGCTGATCAGCGGCCCGCCCGGCGTGCTGCAGCACATCAGGACCGGACGGCTGAAGGCGATCGCGACCACCGCGGCCAAGCGTTCGCCCGGCATGCCCGACACCCC
This sequence comes from Bordetella parapertussis, assembly GCA_945877995.1. Taxonomy (GTDB): domain Bacteria; phylum Pseudomonadota; class Gammaproteobacteria; order Burkholderiales; family CAIKXV01; genus CAIKXV01. Next base: position 625 of record CAMDXD010000044.1, on the reverse strand, counting down.
GACCTTCGCCGAGTCCGGCCTGCCGAAGTACGACACCTACGAGTGGTACGGCGTATTCGCGCCGGCGAAGATCCCCAGGGATGCACTCGACCGGCTCGGCCGCGAGATCGCCCTTATCGTGAAGTCGCCGGAGCTTGCCGAACGGCTCAGTGCACAGGGCGCGATTCCGGTCGGCGACACGCCGGCGGAGTTCGACGCCTTCATCCGGCGCGAAATGCAGGTCTGGGGAAAGATCGCCATGCAGGTCGGGTTGAAACCCAACTGAGGTATCTGCAGCGCCGGCGCGGACGCGGCTTCAGGGCGCCGAAGCCACCCGGCGCATCACGATGTCCACGCGGCTGTCGCCGGCGTCGCGCAGCACCGGATGGACGGTGTCCGAGGTGAACCACAGACGGCCTTCCACCAGGATCCGTGCGCGTACCGAATAGCGTGCGCGCGGGTCGAGCTTCGCCGGGTCATAGGGAACCGTGAACGACACCGGGACCTGGATCGAGGTCACCTCGCTGCGGCCGAGGATGACCGCCGGCGCATCGGCCTTCGAGATGTCTTCGATGACCGCTTCGAACACGGCGCCGGGCGGCAAGGCCATGCGTTCCCGGTAAGTGGCCGTACCGGTCACGCTGGC
>CAMDXD010000043.1 GCA_945877995.1 Bordetella parapertussis | reverse complement strand
CGCGCCTGGCTCGAACCCGATCCCGAGTCGCTGTTCGAGGCACTCGGCCAGCTCATCGACGGACGCCGCCGCTTTGATCCGGCAGCGGTCAGTGCCGCGGTGCATGGCCGCTTCACCTGGTCGAAGGTCACCGCCGAACTGGCGCGCGTGCTCGGCGTCTGATGCCGAGCGTCTGATGCCGAGCGTCTGATGCTGAACGTCTGACGCTGAACGTCTGACGCTCGGCGCCTACAGGATGACCGGACGGTCGGACACCTCGTTCGGCTCGCTGCCATCGCCCGGGAAGTAGCGCGCGAGCAGTACGCCCACCGCCTCGATACCTGCGATCGCACCCTCCTCGAAGCGCCCTTCGTGGAATGCGGCCTCCATCTGCCGGCACACGGCTTCCCACGCGTCGGCACCGACCTGATCATGGATGCCGCGGTCGGCGACGATCTCGACATCGCGGTCGGCCCAGAGCAGGTAGATCAGCACGCCGTTGTTCTCGGCGGTATCCCAGACGCGCAGCCGGCCGAACTGTTCGATCGCGCGGTCGCTGGCATGCTGCCCGGACCACAACGCATCGCCTTCGAGCGAGGCCTCGATCGCGAAGCAGATCTGCCCGCGGTGCAGGCGTTCGGTGCGTGCGATCGACTGCTCGATACGGTCGAGGGTGGACGGCGGAAACGCACGGCGCATCGAACGCTCGGCGGTGAACAGGTGGCGCAGCCGTCTCGACAGGCTCATCGGCAGGCCTCCCCTACCAGCGGCCGGAGGCGCCACCGCCCCCGAACCCGCCGCCACCGCCGCCCCAGCTGCCGCCACTGCTGCCGCCGCCGGAAGACCAGCCACCGCCGGACGACCAGCCACCGCCGCCGCGGGTGCTGACACCCGCCAGCGTGAGGACCAGCGCGATCAGCGCCGCCACCGCTGCGACCAGCAGCACGCCGCTCATCGCCCAGGCGATCAATCCGATGCCGGTGCCGACGATGCCGGCAGCCCAGCCCTTGCCGACGATCGCGCGCAGGATGCCGCCTGCGAACGCAGTGCCTACCAGCACCAGCACCAGCAAGGCTTCGTAATCGATACCGTCACGCTTCTGGCCGCCCTGACGCGCCGGTGGTGGAGGCAGTGGTTCGCCGTCGATCACCCGGATCATCCGATCGACGCCCGCATCGATGCCACCAGCGAAATCTCCGCTGCGAAAGCGCGGCACGATCACTTCGTCGATGATGCGCCGGGCGATCGCATCGGGCAGCGCGCCCTCGAGGCCATAGCCGACCTCGATGCGCAACGCCCGGTCGTCCTTTGCCACCAGCAGCAGCGCGCCGTCGTCGACCTTGCTCCGGCCGATCTTCCATGCCTCCGCCACCCGCAGCGAGTACTGCTCGATTGCCTCCGGCTTCGTGGTCGGCAGCATCAGCACGACGACCTGGCTGCCCTTGCGCGCCTCGAACGCCGCCAGCTTCGCCTCCAGGGCGGCGGCCTGGGCTGCATCGAGCGTCTTCGTGAGGTCGGTGACCCTGCGCTCCAGTGCAGGCACGGCCACCAGCGACTGGGCCACGGCCGTGGATGCCATGAAGGCCAGCAGGAGCGACGGCAGCCAGAGGGCGACCGCAAGCCGGGCCGCCGCCGTGCGCAAGACGGCCTGCCACCGGCAACCGCCAGCAGGCACGCCGGCCGGGGACGGTGCGATGCGGCCGTGGCTCACGCTACTTGGCGGGGGCCGGTGCAGCCGGAGCGGAAGGCGCGGACGGCCGCGCACCGAAATCCACCGCCGGCGGCTTCGCGATGGCCGCCTCGTTCTCGACCGTGAAGTTCGCCTTGACGCCGTAGCCGAACACCATGGCGGTGATGTTGCTGGGGAACTGGCGCACGGTCACGTTGTACGCCTGTACCGAATCGATGTAGCGCTTGCGCGCGACGGTGATCCGGTTCTCCGTCCCTTCGAGCTGCGCCTGCAGGTCGCGGAAGTTCTGGTCCGACTTCAGCTGCGGATAGTTCTCCGTGACCACCAGCAGCCTCGACAGTGCCGATGACAATTCACCCTGCGCCGCCTGGAACTTCGCGAAGGCGGCAGGGTCGTTCACCAGTTCGGGCGTGGCCTGCAGCGACCCGACCCGCGCACGCGCGTTGGTCACCCCGATCAGGATGTCCTTCTCCTGTTCGGCGAAACCCTTGACCGTCGCCACCAGGTTCGGCACCAGGTCCGCCCGGCGCTGGTACTGGTTGATCACTTCCGACCAGGACGACTTGATCGTCTCGTCGGTCACCTGCAGCGTGTTGTAGCCGCAGCCGCCGAGCAGCAGCGCGGTACAGAGCGAAAGGATGGAAAGCAGTCGGCGCATCGATGGCTCCTTGGGTCGGGACGGTGTCCCGGTCAGTGTGCAGTCCGGCGGCCGGCATGGACCACCGGCGTTGCCGGGAATGCGGGAACCTACCACGGCATTCAAGACCGGACGTCGGGTTCAGCCAGTCGGCTGGACGTCCTGTGCCGTGCCGGCGCGCCATTCGACCACCCGCTCGCGGATGAAGCAAAGATCTTCCCACGCCTTTATCTTGTCCGGAAGGGTACGCAGGAGATAGGCCGGGTGGTAGGTCACCATCAGCGGCGTGTCGCGGTAGCGGAACACCTTGCCGCGCATGCTGGCGATCGACTGCTCCTTGCCCAGCAGCGTGACCGCCGCGGTCTTGCCGAGCGCGACGATGACCTTCGGCTGCAGCAGCTGGATCTGCCGGTGCAGGTAGGGCTCGCAGGCCGCGACTTCGGCCACCGCGGGCACGCGGTTGCCCGGCGGCCGGCACTTGACGATGTTGGCGACGTAGACATCGTCGCCGCGCTTCATCCCGAGTGCGGCAAGCATGTTGTCGAGCAGGCGGCCGGCCTGGCCGACGAAGGGTTCGCCGCGCTCGTCCTCTTCGGCGCCAGGACCCTCGCCGACGAACAGCCAGGACGCCTTCCGGTCGCCGACGCCGAATACCGTGCAGTTGCGCGTGGCCGAGAGCGGGCAGGCGGTGCAGCCCGCCACCGCTTCGGCCAGTGGTGGCCAGTCCATCTGCATGATCGCCGCGGCACGACCTTGCGCATCGACGGCTGCAGGCGCCGCATGCGTGTCCGGGCTGCCTGCGTCGTCAGCCGCAGCCGGGCCGCCGGTCACGGTGCCCGGCGCCACCGTTGGCCGGGTGCGCGCAAAACCCTCGCGCAGTGTCCAGCGCGACGACAGGCCCATTTCATCGAGGATTTCGGTGCGGCGGCTCATCGTGCAGGGCAGAACAGGTCCAGGTCGGTCACAGCGGCAGCGACATCACCCACGCATCCTCGCGGCCACCGATCGCAGGGTAATAGCCCTTGCGCACGCCGATCCGCTTGAAACCGATGCCTTCGTACAGCGAGATCCCGGCAGCATTCGAGGGGCGCACTTCCAGGAAAAGTGTCTGCGCATCCGCGCGCCGCGCGTCATGGATCGACGCCACCAGCAGGTGCCGCCCGAAACCGCGGCGCTGCCAGTCGGCGGCGATCGACAGGTTCAGCAGGTGCGCTTCGCCCGGGCCGAACATCATCACGCGATAGCCGACCAGCGGGCCGCCGAACGCCACCACCGCAGCATCGTAGCCCGAACGGATTGCATCGCGGAAGTTTCCTTCGGTCCACGGGAAATCGTAGATGCGGTTCTCGATCGAGACCACGTCGGGCAGGTCCTGCACGAGCATCCGGCGGGCAACCGGCTGGACATCCCAGCGCGCACTCACCGCACGCCCCCAGCCGGCACCGCGACACGCGACGGCACGGCCCGGGCGCGCAGCGCGGCCTGCTCGGCCGAGTCGAGCGCCACCTTGTCGCGCACGTAGAACGGCGCCGCCAGCGCGGCATCCATGGCCGCGCCAGCGCGGTAGGCGATCGCCCCCAGCGCCGCCACCGCGCGTGCATCGGGCATCGCCGAGGCGTCGATCGCGCCCAGCGTCGGCAGGCGCTGGCGCAGCGCGACGCCGTATGCGGCGAAGCCGTTGCCGCCGCCCGCCCAGCCTGCACCGGGTGGAACCGGGACTGCGTCCGGCGCGCAGGCCCGGGGCTCGAACAGCACCTCGATCGAGGCATCGGGGACGTCGGGCAGGTACGGGCCGGCTTGCATGCGGCGAATCCGGTAGGCGGCGCAGTACACCTCGCCCATCCGCGCGTCCAGGCAGGCGATCACCTGGGGCTGTCCGCTCGCCCATGCGATCGACGACAGCGAATCGACCGCTATCAGCGGCCGGTCGATGGCCAGGCCGAGGCCCTGGGCGACGCCGCAGGCGATGCGCAGCCCGGTGAACGAACCCGGCCCCGCACCGAAGGCGATCGCGTCAAGCGCGGACAGTGGCGTACCCGCCTCGGCCAGCAGCGCATCGATCATCGGCAGCAGTAGCTGCGAATGGGCGGGCGGCGACGCAGGCGACGCACCCTGCCCGGCGTCCGCGCTGCGCGCGCACAGTCGGCCGTCACGCAGCAGTGCGACGGAACAGCAACCGGCAGTGGTGTCGACAGCGAGCAGGACCATGGTGGGCAACCGGCGCGGAGTGCCGATTCTACCGGAGCACCGGCCGCGACCGGCGCGCACCCGCCGTGCCCCGCCGCAAGAGGCGCAGCAAGGGGCACCGCAAGGAGATCAGCGATCCTGGCGATACAGGTCGCGCCCGGCCTCGTGCAGGTCGCGCCGAAGGCTGCGCCGCTCCTCCGGCGTCATCCGGTCGCGTCGTTCCTCGAGCTGGCGGCGGCGCTGTTCCCGGGATTCGTCGCGGCGGTGGTCCTGGCGAGCGTCGTCGCGTCGTTGCCGGCGTTCTTCGACGCGTTCGCGCGCCCCGCCTTGCGGCTCTGCCGGCTGGGCCGACGCCGCTCCCGGCGGCGACAGCACAAGCAGCACGAGCAGCATCAGCAGGCACAGCGCGCGCAGCGCCGGTCGCCTCCCGAAATCCCGTGTTGCCTGCTGCCGATCGATCATGCCTGCCCCGATGGATTGCCAAGGGCCCGATCGTAGAGCGATTGCCGGCGCAACCCAAGCGATGGAAGCGGTCCTTTGTAACAATATGTTGGCCCTCTGCACCGGGGTCATACCCGGTTACAAGCAGGGCGCGGTGCCCGCACACGCCTGCCCCGGGTGGGGCTACGATGCACACCATGGACAAGACAATCAAGACGCGCCTGCTGGTGGTAGACGACGACGTGCGCCTGCGCGAACTGCTCAACCGCTACCTCACCGAGCAGGGCTTCCAGGTGCTGGTGGCGGCAGACGGGGCTGCGATGGACAAGCAGCTCGCACGCAACGTGATCGATCTCGTCGTGCTCGACCTGATGCTGCCCGGCGAGGACGGCCTGTCGATCTGCCGGCGGCTGCGTGCGACCTCGCCCGCGCTGCCGATCGTGATGCTGACCGCGAAGGGCGACGAGGTCGACCGCATCGTCGGCCTCGAGCTGGGGGCCGACGACTACCTGTCCAAGCCGTTCAGCCCACGCGAACTGGTCGCGCGCATCAACGCGGTACTGCGCCGGCGCGGCCCGGCGACACCCCCGGGCGCGCCTGATGCGCAGGCCGGCAACGTGACCTTCGGCCCCTTCACGCTGAACACCGGCAACCGGACCCTGCTGCGCGACGGACAATCCGTGGCGTTGACCACCGGCGAATTCTCGCTGCTGAAGGTGCTCGCCGCCAGCCCGGGCACGCCGCTGTCGCGCGACAAGCTGATGGAACTGGCGCGCGGGCGCGAACTGGAACCGTTCGACCGCAGCATCGACGTACAGGTATCGCGCCTGCGCAAGCTCGTCGAGGAAGATCCGGCGAAACCGCGCTATATCCAGACCGTATGGGGCTTTGGCTACGTGTTCGTGCCCGATGCGTCCCACTGACCGCACGCGCGCGGCGCACCCGTCGGGGCCGCGATGATTCCCTGGCCGCGCAGCCTGCTCTGGCGCACGGTCGCGATGCTGATCCCGCTGCTGGTGCTGTCGCAGCTGGCCTGGTTCGCCCTGCTGTCGCTGTCCGAGCGAGAGCCGCGCGCGCGGCAGATCGCCGAGCGGGTATCGAGCGTGGTCAACCTCACCCGGGCGGCACTGATCGGCTCCCGACCGGAACGCCGCCGCGCATTGCTCTTCGAACTGAACGAGTCCGAGGGCATCCGCGTCTATCCCGGCGACGATTCCCTGCCCGAGGGCACGCTCGGCACCGGCCCGGTGATCGGCCATGTAGTGGCCGAACTGCGGCGGCGGCTTGGCGAGGACACGATCATCTACGATGCCCGAGGCGGCGAGCGCGCACTGTGGGTGAGCTTCCGCATCGACGAGGACCTGTTCTGGGTCGAACTGCCGCCGGCGCGTGAACGGCGCCCGTTCCCGTGGACCTGGTTCGCCTGGGGGCTGCTGGTACTGATGCTCTCGATCATCGGCGCCTATCTCATCGTGCGCCGGATCACGGCACCGCTGCGTGCCGCGGTGCCGGCGGCCGCCGCGATCGGCCGCGGCGAACTGCCGCCGCCGCTGCCCGAATCGGGCCCCCAGGAAGTGGCGGCGCTCGGGCGTGCGTTCAACGAGATGGCGCGTGATGTCCGCTCGCTCGACCAGGACCGCAAGCTGCTGCTGGCCGGGATCTCGCACGACCTGCGCACGCCGCTCGCGCGATTGCGCCTGGGTATCGAAATGCTGCCGTCCGGGGGCGATGCCTCGCTCAACGCGGGCATGGTCCAGGACATCGCAGACATGGACGCCATCATCGACCAGTTCCTCAGCTACGTGCGCGAGGGCAGCAACGAGGAGACCACGATCGACACCGACCTCGGCGCGGCGGTGCGCGCGGTCGTTGAACGCTATGAACGCCGCGGGCAGCCGGTGCGCGCGCAGGCCGAGGAGATGCCGAAGGTCCGCCTGCGTCCGCTGTCGTTCCAGCGCCTGCTGTCGAACCTGATCGACAATGCACTTCGCCACGGCGGGGGCGAGGGCGAGGGCGAGGTCGAGGTCGAGGTCCGTGCCGGACGCAGCGGCGCATCGAGCGTCCAGGTCAGCGTGCTCGACCGGGGGCCGGGCATCCCCGAGGCGCAGCGCACTCGCATGCTGCAACCGTTCCAGCGCATCGGCAGCGCGCGCACCGATCCCGGGTCGGGGCTGGGGCTGGCGATCGTCGACCGCATCGCTCGGCTGCACGGCGGCCGCGTCCTGCTCGAGGGCCGCGAAGGCGGCGGGCTAAAGGTCACGGTCGAGCTGCCGATAACATGATCAGGCAGGGTCGACGACCCGTACCCTGCCACGGACACCGATCGCGCGGGCCGCACGAAAATGTTTGCGGTCTGCTGGAACCGATGCCCATAATCATTCCGCAGCAGTCGACCAACGGAGGTAGCGCGATGAGTGTGACCTGGGTCCTGGTGGCGAATGCAAGTGCAGCATGCCTGTACATCAACGAAGGTCCGAAGAAGGGCCTGCGCAAGTTCCGCGAATTTACCCACGCCCGAAGCCGGGCCAAGCTCGCCGAACTGATCACCGACCATTCGGCGCATGGTCGAAGCGGCCCCTCCCGGCGCGCCGCGTACCAGCCGGCCACCGACCCCAGGTCGGCCGAGGCAGACCGGTTCGCGGGCGAACTGAAGGACGCACTCGAGACCGGCCGGCAGCAGCAGCACTACCAGCGCCTGATCGTCTGCGCGGCACCGCAGTTCATGGGGCGGCTCAGGCGCCGGTTCGGCGCTCCGCTGCAGCGCATGCTCACCGATTGCTTCGAGAAGGACTACACGAAGGCAGACCCGCGCAGCCTCAGCCGGAAGCTCGAGGGCTGCATCTACCTCTAGCCCTTCCTGCGGGACAGCCTCCGGCGAATGGCTGCGGCCGCACGCCGGGGGCGGCTGCTCAGCGACTCAACTCCAGCGTCACGCCGATGGTGGTCGTGCGGCCGGGCGACGGTTCGTAGAAGCGTCCGTTCGCATCGGCCACGATCACCGAGCCGATGTAGCGCCGATCGGTGATGTTGTCGATGCGTACGAACTCGGTGAGCCGCCAGCCCTTGCCGCGCTGCTGGAAGCCGCCGCGCAGGTTGCCGATGGTGTAGGCGGCGGCGGCCTCGCTGTTCTGGTCGTTGACGAACACCTTGCCACTCTGGCGAACCTCGACCCCGGCGTGGAAGCCGCTGCCGGCGTGGCGCCAGACCAGCTCCGCATACGCGAGCCTCGGGGCGACGCCGGGTAGCCGGCTGCCGGCAGCCACGGTGGTGGGCGGCGTGCCCGACGTGAACGGTTGCTGGAAGCGCGCATCGAGCGCGGTCCAGGCCACCGCCGTCTCGAAGCCCCCGGCAAAGCGCTGGCGCCAGGCGAGTTCCAGGCCTTCGCGTCGGGTCTCGGACGCATTGCGGAAATCGGTGCGTCCGCCCGAGGCGCTGTTGACCACGATCTCGTCCTTCACGTCGACCTGGAACAGCGCGATGTTCAGGTGGCCGTCATCGCCGGTCAGCGCCTTCACGCCGACCTCGCGGTGCAGGCTGTTGGACGGCCTGAGCGCGACGTTCAGGCCGGTGGCCCCGCCCGGCCGGTACGCCAGTTCGGCGAAGGTCGGCGTCTCGAAACCGCGCCCGACGTTGGCATAGGCATTGACCAGCGGCGTCACCTTCCATAGCAGCCCGGCCGCTGGCGTCGTGCGCGAGAACGACAGTTCGCCGCTGTCATCCGGGTTCCCGGGGGCGACGAAACGGTCGCGCGAATCGAAGCGCACCCGGCTGTGGCGCAGGCCGGCCAGCACGCTCAGCCTCGGCAGTACCTGCCAGTCGGCCTGCGCGTAGATATCGGTGTTGGTCACCGTGTCGTCCTGGTCGCGCTTGAGCGCACCGGCAACGCCATTGTTGTTGATGAAGCCGCGCCGGTTCTCCTTCATACGGTCGTGGTCGACGCCGACGCTGGCGCTGAACGTACGGTCGACCAGCTTCGTGTTGCGCGTCCAGCGCAGGCCGATGCCGGCGAAGCCGCGGTCGAGGTCGACCACGCCGCCGGCACTGGTCGGTGCGGCCTGTGCCACCAGCGGCGTCGCAAGGTACTGGGTGACCTGCCGATCCCCGGCGTAGAGCCGCGTGTGCAGCGTGTCGCCTCCGGACAGCGGCAGGTCCCAGGTGAGCCCACCCTGGGCCTGCGAGATGCTCTTGCGCGTGCCGAACTGGTAGGCCGCCGACACCGCCTGGCGCGGGTTGAGCGCTGCCTGCGCGGCCGTGAGGCCGAGCGGATCGCGCGTCTCGGGCTGGTCGAGCGTGTTGGCCACCAGCGTCAGCACGCCTGCGTTGCCCAGGTCGAACTTCACCTTCGCGTTCGCCTGGTCGCGCCGGGTCCAGCTGTTGGCGCGATAGCCATCGGTCTCGAAGCGGGAGACGTCGACGATGCCGTTCAGCGCCCCCTGCTGGCCGCCCGCCTGGAAACCGATCCGCGAGGTGCCGTAGGACGCACCCAGCAGGCTGCCAGACAGGGTGGGGCGTTCCGGCCCGTCGGCGGTGAACACCTGCACCACGCCGCCAGCCGCGTTGCCGTACAGGCTCGAGAACGGCCCGCGCATGACTTCGATGCGCTGCGCCGAAGACAGGTTGAACGAGGCTGCCTGCCCCTGTCCGTCGGGCATCGTCGCCGGGATGCCGTCGGCGATCAGCCGGATGCCGCGCACGCCGAAGGCTGCGCGCGCACCAAAGCCACGCGAGGAGATCTGGAGGTCCTGCGCATAGTTCTGCCGGTTCTGCACCGCGATGCCCGGTACCCGGCCGAGCACTTCGGACAGGTTCACCTGGGGATTGTCTTCACGGATGGTGCGCTGGTCGATGCTGTCGATGGACACTGGCAGGTCCATCGGATCGCGCGCCGTGCGGGTCGCACTGACGGTGACTTCGGGCAGCACCACGGCCGCCGGTGCCGCAGGCGCGGCAGCTTGCGCCGACTGCGCGCGGGCATCGTCGGCGGCTGCCAACGCAGCAGACACCACCATCCACGGCAATACGCGCATTGCTCCCCCTTCTGTCTACCCGGCGTCCCCGGGTCGGGCAGTAGCCGCCGCAGGTTGTCGCACGGTCGCGATTGTGCCTGCGCGATGCGGCCAGGCGCTAGCCGCGCACGATCGACGCAACAGCCTGCGCCGCGATGCCTTCGCCGCGCCCGGTGAAGCCCAGCCGCTCGGTCGTGGTCGCCTTGACGTTAACGGCCCCCGGATCGGCATCGAGGTCCACCGTGAGGTCCGCCGCGATGTTCGCGACCATCGAGGCGACGTGCGGTGCCATGCGCGGTGCCTGCGCGATGATCGTTGCATCGACGTTGCCGACCCGCCAGCCGCGCGCGACCAGCAGCGAATGCACGTGGCGCAGCAGCGTGCGGCTGTCCGCCCCCTTCCAGCGCGGGTCGGTGTCGGGGAAATGGCGCCCGATGTCGCCGAGCCCGGCCGCGCCGAGCAGTGCATCGCAGATCGCATGGAGCAGCACGTCCGCGTCGGAATGGCCGTCGAGCCCGCGCTCGAACGCGATCTCGACCCCACCGATCACCAGGCGCCGCCCGGCCGCAAACGCATGTACGTCGAAACCGCTGCCGATGCGCATCGGGAGAAGTGCTGCAGCCGCCTTGGGCGAGTCGCTCATCGCATGTCCGGAAAATGTTGCAGGAAGCCTTCGGCCAGCGCCACGTCGGCCGGCCAGGTGACTTTCAGGTTGCGCGGATCGCCGCGCACGAGGCGCGGACGAACGCCCCCGGCCTCGATCGCCTGCGCCTCGTCGGTGGCAGGCTGGCCACCCGGCCGCGCGGCGGCCTCGACTGCCGCATCGAGCGCGGTGAGCAGCGCTGCGTAACGGAACATCTGCGGCGTCTGCGCGGCCCAGAGTCCTTCACGCGAGGGCGTATCGACGACGAGTCCGTCCGCATCGCCGCGCTTGAGGGTGTCGGCCACCGGCATCGCCAGCAGCCCGCCAACCGGATCGTCGAGCAGGGTGTCGATCAGCCTGGCCAGCGCCGAAGGCGGCAGGCAGGGCCGTGCCGCATCATGGACGAGCATCCAGTCCTGCGCGCCGACGGCCCCGGCCAGCGCGTGGAGCCCGTTGCGCACGCTGGCGGCACGGCTGTCGCCGCCGCAGCGGACGACGCGGACACGGTCGCCGTACCGCTGCAGGCTGTCGGCGCACCCGGATGCGTCGAAGTCGGCGTCAACGGGGGCGAGCACCACCGACACGCTGGACAGCCGCGGCTCGGCGAGCAGTGCCTCGACCGTATGGACCAGCATGGGCCTGCCCGCCAGCGGCAGGTACTGCTTCGGCAGGCCCGAGGCCATCCGCGCCCCGCGTCCGGCGGCCGGGACCAGCGCGTGCAGGCATCGAGGATTCGTCAAGGCAGGCCGGGAGGTGGGTTGGAACCGTTAAGTGCGCGGCAAGTATACGACCCACCGGCCGGGCCGACATGCGCCGCTATAATCGCGCTCCTTCGAAGTAGCGACACTGAGCCGTGCAAGTTTTTCCCCCTGCCCCCCGTCCGAGTCCCGGCCGGCCGCTGCGTGCCGCGCCGCTGGCCGCGTCCGCGGACGCGCTCGCGATCGCGCGCTGGGCGACTGCGCTCGGGCCGATCGCGGTGTTCACCGCCGATGCACCGGACAGCCAGCGGCTGCTCGAGGAGATCGCCTGGTTCGATCCGAAGCTGCGCGTGCACCAGTTACCCGACTGGGAGACGCTGCCCTACGACACGTTCTCCCCGCACCAGGACCTGATCTCCGAACGGCTCGAGACCCTCTGGCAGATCAGCCAGGGCGCCTTCGATGTGGTCACGATGCCGCTGACCACCGCGCTGTACCGCCTCGCGCCGCCCGAGTTCCTCGCCGGCTACACATTCTTCTTCAAGTGCGGCGAGGCGCTCGACGTCGACCGCTTCCGGATGCGCCTGGCCTTCGCGGGCTACGCGCACGTGTCGCAGGTGGTGTCGCCCGGCGAGTTCAGCTTCCGCGGCGGCGTGATCGACCTGTTCCCGATGGGCAGCCCCCTGCCCTACCGGCTCGACCTGTTCGACGACACGATCGAGACGATCCGTACCTTCGATGTCGACTCGCAGCGGAGCATCTATCCGGTGCAGGAGGTACGGCTGCTGCCCGCGCGCGAGTTCCCGCTCGACGATGCGGCGGTCACCCGCTTCCGGCAGAACTTCCGCGCGTCGATCGAGGGCGATCCTTCGCGGCGCCGGCTCTACAAGGACGTGAGCAACCGGGTCGCGCCGGCTGGCATCGAGTACTACCTGCCGCTGTTCTTCGACCACACGGCGACGGTGTTCGACTACCTCGGCACGCACACCACGCTGATGATCCATGGCGACGCGCAGGCCGCGGCCACGCGTTTCTGGAACGACACCCGATCGCGCCACGAACTGCTGCGCGGCGATCCCGACCGCCCGCTGCTGCCACCCGAGCAACTGTTCCTGGCGGCCGAGGAGTTCTTCGTCGCCACCCGCGCCCATGCGCGCATCGACCTGCGCACCACCGCGGCCCCCGGCGATGTACGAAGCGACGGAACCGATACGGTCGCCGCCGGCACGAGCGCGCCGCTGCCGGTGCTGGCGATCGACCGCAAGGCCGACCTGCCACTCAACCGCCTGCTGGCGTTCTGCAGCGCGTTTGCCGGCGAGGGTGGCAGGGTGATGCTGGTGGCGGAGAGCCTCGGCCGGCGCGAGACACTGCTGCAGCTGCTTGCCGAGCATTCGAGCGTGCCACGCACCCTCGACAGCCTGGCTGCCTTCTTCGACGACGATGCACCGCTGGCGCTCGGCGTCGGGCCGCTGGCCAGCGGGTTCATCCTGCCCGCCGCGAAACTCGCGTTCGTCACCGAGGGCGAGATCTATGCGCTGACCGTGCGCAACCGGTCGACGCGTGCAGGCCGCCGCGTCTCCACCGAGAACATGCTGCGCGACCTGTCCGAGGTCAAGGTCGGCGATCCGGTGGTGCATGAACAGCACGGTGTCGGACGCTATGCCGGGCTGGTGTCGCTCGACCAGGGCGAAGGCATCACCGAATTCCTGCAGATCGACTACGCGGCGGGCGACAAGCTGTACGTGCCGGTAGCGCAGCTCCACCTGATCAGCCGTTACACCGGCGGCTCGCCCGAGAATGCCCACCTGCACCGGCTCGGTAGCGGGCAGTGGGAAAAGGCGAAGCGCCGTGCGGCGAAGAAGGCGCGCGACACGGCGGCCGAACTGCTCAACCTGTATGCACGACGGGCCTCGCGCAAGGGACACGCGTTCAAGCTGAAAGAGCACGACTACCAGGCGTTTGCCGACGGTTTCCCGTTCGAGGAGACGCCGGACCAGCAGGCGGCAATCGAGGCGGTGATCGCCGACCTGTCCCTCGGCAAGCCGATGGACAGGCTGGTCTGCGGTGACGTCGGCTTCGGCAAGACCGAGGTCGCGCTGCGTGCCGCATTCGTCGCGGTCAACGAAGGCAAACAGGTCGCAGTGCTGGTACCGACCACGCTGCTCGCCGAGCAGCACCACCAGACCTTCTCTGACCGGTTCGCTGAATGGCCCGTGAAGCTGGCCGAACTGTCGCGCTTCCGCTCGGCGAAGGAACAGGCCGTGGCGCTGGCCGGCCTGGCGCAGGGGAAGATCGACATCGCGATCGGCACGCACCGGCTGATCCAGCCCGACGTGAAGTTCGCGAACCTCGGGCTGGTGATCATCGACGAAGAGCACCGCTTCGGCGTACGCCAGAAAGAGCGCCTGAAGGCGCTGCGCGCGGAGGTCGACGTGCTCACGCTCACCGCGACGCCGATCCCGCGTTCGCTCGCGATGGCGATGGAAGGGCTGCGCGATTTCTCGGTGATCGCGACCGCTCCCGAGAAGCGGCTGGCGATCAAGACCTTCGTGTCGCGGACCTCCGACGGCCTGCTGCGCGAGGCCTGCCAGCGCGAACTGCGCCGCGGCGGCCAGATCTACTTCGTGCACAACGACATCGGAACCATCGCAAACCTGGAAGAGCGGCTGGTACGGCTGATCCCCGAGGCACGCATCCGCATCGCCCATGGCCAGATGCGCGAGCGCGAGCTCGAATACGTGATGCGCGACTTCTACCAGCAGCGCTTCAACCTGCTGCTGTGCACGACCATCATCGAGACCGGCATCGACGTGCCAAGCGCCAACACGATCATCATCGACCGTGCCGACCGCTTCGGCCTGGCCCAGCTGCACCAGTTGCGCGGCCGCGTCGGACGCTCGCACCACCAGGCCTATGCCTACCTGCTCACGCACGACGAAGCACCGGTCAGTGCCGACGCGCGCAAGCGCCTGGACGCGATCCAGATGATGGAGGAGCTCGGCTCCGGCTTCTACCTGGCGATGCACGACCTGGAGATCCGCGGCGCCGGCGAGGTGCTCGGTGACAGCCAGTCGGGCGAGATGCAGGAGATCGGCTTCGGCATGTACACCGAGATGCTGTCCTCGGCCGTGCGCTCGCTGCGCGCCGGCAAGGAGCCTGACCTCGACGCGCCGCTGGCGATCACCACCGAGATCAACCTGCACGCGACCGCGGTGCTTCCCGAGACCTATTGCGCCGACGTGCACGAGCGGCTGGTGCTGTACAAGCGGCTCGCCAACTGCGAATCGCTCGATGACCTGGAAGCGCTGTCCGAGGAACTGATCGACCGCTTCGGCCTGCTGCCGGAAGCGGCGCGCACGCTGGTCGACACGCACCGGCTGCGCATCCTTTCCAAACCGCTCGGCGTGATGCGCATCGATGCTGGCGCGAATGCAGTCCAGATACAGTTCGTCCCCAACCCGCCGGTCGACCCGCAACGGGTGATCGCGCTGGTCCGCAGCCGACCAGGCCATCGCCTGACCGGTTCCGAAAAGCTGCGCATCGACGTCCCGCTCGCCACCACCGGGGAACGGGTAGAGCTGCTGCGCAAGACCCTGCAGGCGCTGCAATGACACCCACCGAAACGCCCGCTGCACTGATCGTGCAGGGGGTCGATGTCGAGACCCGTGCACTCAAGATGCTCGCCACCTTGACCGGCGCGCGGTCCATCGCCGGCCTCGGCAACGGCGCCTTTCGCCTGGTCGAAGCCCGGCCGCACGAGCACATCGCCGGCTTCTGCGCGAACGAAAAACTCGACTGGGCGTGGATACCCGCCACGCGCGGGCTCGACACGCTCAAGCTGGCGGCGTTCGACATGGATTCGACGCTGATCACCATCGAGTGCATCGACGAACTGGCGGACTTCGCCGGCTGCAAGGACAAGGTATCGGAGATCACCGCGGCGGCGATGCGCGGCGAACTGGACTACCCGTCGAGCCTGCGCCGGCGCGTGAAGCTGCTCGCCGGCATCGATGCCGCGTCGCTGGAATCGGTCTTCCTCGAGCGCCTGAGGTATTCGCCCGGAGCAGAATCGCTGCTGCGCCGGCTGCGCTCGCTCGGCGTACGGACGCTGCTGGTGTCCGGCGGCTTCACCTACTTCACCGACCGGGTGCGCGAGCACCTGCAGATCGATCACACCCGATCGAACACGCTGGTGGTCGAGGACGGTCGGCTGACTGGCGAACTCGAGGGCAACGTGGTCGATGCCGATGCCAAGGCCGCCGAACTCGCCAGCCATGCACGCGATCTCGGCATCGGCGTGTCGGGGGTGCTGGCCGTGGGCGACGGCGCGAACGACCTGAAGATGATGGCGCTCGCGGGCACCAGCGTCGCCTGGCGCGCGAAACCCGCGGTGCAGTCGGCCGCGACCCACGCACTCAACCATGCCGGCCTCGACGGCGTGCTGAACCTGTTCAA
>CAMDXD010000042.1 GCA_945877995.1 Bordetella parapertussis | reverse complement strand
ATCAGGTCCCTGACCGTCTTCACCGGCACCGACGGGTGGGCGAGGATCACGTAGTTCAGCGTGGCGAACGGTGCGACCGGCGCGAAGTCCTTCTGCGCGTCGTAGTTCGGCTTCGAAAGGTGCGGGATGATCGCGAAGGCGGACGAGGTTCCGAGCAGCAGCGTGTAGCCGTCGGCCGGGGCCTTCGCGACGAATTCGGTGCCGACCGCGCCGCCAGCGCCGGCACGGTTCTCGACCACCACCTGCTGGCCGAACGGCTCGGCCAGTTGCTGGGCGATGGCGCGGCCCAGGATGTCGTTTGCGCCGCCGGGGGCGAAGCTGACTACCAGGCGCACCGGCTTCGCCGGCCATGACTGGGCGTGGACGCCGGCGGTGCCCCCCATCAGCAGCAGTGCGGCGAGTGCGCGGGCAGGCAGCGCGTGGCACGGCGCATGCGCACGGGTCGCGCGGGCGCGCGGATTACGATCGGTCATGCATCCTCCGGGTTGTTGCGGACCCGCCGGCTGTCTCCGGTTCCGGGCCGGTGCTAACATGCCATATTGTGCCGCTGACCGGAGGAGGCTGCGATGCTGCTCGAGAAACTCGCCGACTATGCCGTCCATGAACAGGCATCGCGGCTGCCGGACGAAGTGTGGCATCACGCGAAGCGCTGCGTGATCGACTGGAGCGCGTCGCTCCTGCCAGGCATGCTCTGCGCGCCGGCGACGGTGCTGATCGAGGCGCTGGAAGACGAGATCGGACACGGCCGCTGCCGCCTGCCGGTGTATGGCAGCTCCGCCTCGACGCGTGCCGCCGCGATGATCATGGGCGCCGGTTCGCACTCCGTCGAGTTCGACGACATCTACCGGGCGGGTGGCTACCACCCCGGCTCGCCGACGATCAGCGCCGCGCTCGCCGCCGCGCAATCGGTCGATGCCAGCGGTGAAGACTTCCTGCGCGGGGTCATCGTCGGCTACGAGATCTCCACCCGCATCTGCGAAGCGGTGATGCCGTCGCACTACGTGTACTGGCACACCACCGCCACCATCGGCTGCATCGGTGCTGCCGCGGCGGCCGCCACCGTGCTCAAGTGCAATCGCGAGCAGTTCATGAACGCGATCGCCAACGTCACCACGCACATGGCCGGGCTGCAGCAGGCGTTCCGTTCCGAGTCGATGACCAAGCCGATGCATGCCGCCCATGCGGCCGATGTCGGCATGATGTCCGCGCTCGCCGCGAAGAAGGGCCTGACCGGCACGCTCGACATGCTCGAGGGCGAACTTGGCTTCGGTGCCGCGATGAGCAAGAACCCCGACTGGGGCAAGGCCACCGCCGGCCTCGGCGAGAAGTACAACATCACCGAGATCACCTTCAAGAACCACGGCTCGTGCGGCCATACCTTCGCCTCGATCGACGGCGCGCTGGTGCTGAAAGACCAACACAAGCTCAATGCAGAGCAGATCGCGTCGATCCGCATCGAGACCTACGGCCAGGCGACCGACATCTGCGGCCGCGATACCGTCACCTCTGCGTTCGAGGGGCGCTTCTCGCTCAGGTTCACCGTGGCCAGCGCGCTGATCCACGGCAGCGTTCGCCTCGACGCTTACACGCCCGAGCGGCTGAACGACGCGAAGATCAAGGACCTGATGTCGCGCATCGAACTGGTCGAGGATCCGGTGCTGACCGCCGGCTACCCGACGCAGCGCGCATCGCGGGTGAAGATGACGCTGACCGACGGCCGCAAGCTCGAGTTCTTCCAGCCCTACCGAAAGGGCGACCCCGAGCAACTGCTGACCGACGCCGAGGTCGATGCCAAGTTCATGGAACTCGCCGAGCCGGTGATCGGCGCCGAGAAATCGAAGGCCCTGCTCGCCGCCCTGTGGAAGACCGAGGCTGGCAAGGCCTCGGCGCTGCCCTTCACCCGCTGACCCTAAATCCGGGTCAGCGACATCTGGGCGACATCAGGGTCTGACCCCAGGGTCAGACCCTGGGGTCAGCCGAAGTAGGCGTCTTCGAGTACCTTCATCTCCACGGTCTTGTTCTCTTTCGAGTCGCCCTGAATGTATTCGCCGGCGGGGCCGACGCGGCTGCTGGCCTTGCCCTGAAGCGCGTAGTTGGGCGAGCCGACGCGCAGCATGACCAGCGGGCCTTCGCTCTCGACCGAGTGGAAGCGGTAGAGTGAGCCCTTGGGTACCAGGATGCCTTCGTGCACGTTCAGGGTGGCCATCTCGCCTTCTTCGTCGTAGAACGTCGCAGCGCCCTGCAGGATGATGAAGGTGTGGTCTTCGGTGGGGTGGGCATGCAGGCCGTTCTCGCCACCGGACGCGTAGACCTTCACCATCACGGTGAGGTCTTCGGTCGCCGCGACCGGAATGTTGGCGCGGCCCTGCTTGAGCAACGCGGTGCGCATCTTGAACGCCTGCGGCTTGCCCTTGTTGTCGGCGGCGATCTGGGTGAGCTTCTGGCGCAGCAGTGCCGAGTCGCTGAGTGCGGACTCCATTTCCCGGGCGACGAGTTTCATGCGGGGCTCCTGAGGGTGGCGAATCGGGGAATCGGGGAATCTGGGGGCGGTCGCAACGGGAACGTGGCAGGGAACTTGCTCCCCTTGCGTCATGACCTGCCATCATTGTACGAACAAAACGGCAGTCGCCAGAATCCCGTCCAACGGAGCAGCCATGTCACTCAGCCGAATCACTCCCGCCGCCCTGGTCCTCGCGGGCGCCACGCTGGCCGCGATGCCGGCCTTCGCCCAGCCGGGTACCGCGTTCCCCGCCAAGCCGGTACGCATCATCGTGCCGTTCGCCCCCGGGGGCCAGTCGGACATCATCTCGCGCGTGGTCGGACAGAAGCTCTCCGAGCAGTGGGGCCAGCCGATGGTCTACGAGAACCGCGGCGGTGCCGGTGGCACACTGGGCATCGATGCGATGCTGCGTGCGCCGGCCGACGGCCATACGATCGGTGCCGGCAGCCAGAGCGCACTGTCGGTCGCACAGCACCTGTACGCCAAGCTGCCCTACGATCCGCTGAAGGACGTGCAGGGCGTGGTCACGCTGGTGCTCACGCCGTATGCAGTCGCGGTGAATGCGCGCGTGCCGGTGAAGAACATGGCCGAACTGGTGAAGCTCGCCCGCTCGAAGCAGGGGCTGCTCAACTACGGTTCCTCCGGCGCCGGCTCGATCTCGCACATCGCCGCGGAACTCTTCGGCGACGCCACCGGCGCACAGCTGGTGCATGTCCCCTACAAGGGTACCGCCCCGGCGCTGGCCGGGCTGGCCACCGGCGAGATCGACCTGATGTTCTCCGACCTCACGCCGATCGGCCCGCACATCGAGTCAGGACGTGCGCGCGTGGTGGCGATCGCCGGGTCGCGGCGCAGCAGCGCGGCGCCGGGCGTCGCGACCATGGCCGAGCAGGGCCTCAAGATGCAGGCGATCGATGGACGCTACGGCTTCGTCGTTCCGGCCGCCACGCCCCGCGACGTGGTGAACCGGATCAACGCCGCATCGGTCGCCGCGCTGAAGATGGCCGACGTGCGCAACCGGTTCGAGACGCAACTGGGTTACGCCATCATCGGCGATACGCCCGAGGACTACCAGCGCGCGATCCGCAACGACTCCGAGACGTTCGGCAGGGTGATCAAGCGGGCTGGCATCAAGGCGGAGTGAGCCTGCCACGGGGCGGGGCGCTCGGATCGCGCCCGCGCCGGCCGTTCAATCCGCCCGCGCCCCCGACCGCTTCACCAGTTCCCGCCAGCGCGGGATCTCCGTCCGGATCAGCGCGGCAAACGCCTCTGGCGTACTCGACGCGACGTCGACCCCCTGTGTGACGAAGCGTTCCCTCATCTCGGGCGAATCGACGATCTTCGCCACTTCCCCGTGCAGCCGTGCAAGCAGCGGCTTCGACAGCCCGGCGGGGGCCAGCACGCCGTACCACGGCGTCACGTCGTAGCCGGGTGCGCCGCCCTCGGACACGGTCGGCAGCTCCGGGGCCTGCGGCGAGCGCTTGAGCGTCGAGACGGCGATCGCGCGCAGCTTGCCCGCGCGCACGAAAGGCATCGCGGTCAGCATGTTGGAGAACATCATCTGCACCTGCCCGCCGACCAGGTCGCCCAGCGCCGCCGCATTGCCCTTGTACGGGATGTGCACGATGTCGATCGCGGCCGTGCTCTTGAACAGTTCGCCCGCGAGATGGGTCGGGCCACCGCTGCCGGCCGAGGCGAAGTTGAGCGCGCCCGGCTTCGCGCGGGCGAGCGCGATCAGGTCCTTCACGTTCTTCGCCGGCACGCCCGGATGCACGACCAGCACGAACGGCAGCGTCGCGATCAGCGAGATCGGCTGGAAGTCCTTGATCGGGTCGTAGTTGACCTTCGCGTACAGGCTGATGTTGATCGCATGGGTGCCGACATGGCCGATCATCAGGGTATGGCCGTCGGGCGCCGAACGCGCGACGATCTCGGCGCCCACGCCGCCGCCGGCCCCGGCCCGATTGTCGACCACGACAGGCGCTCCGAGCGATATCGAAAGGCGTTCGGCGATCGCACGCGACAGGATGTCGGTCGGGCCGCCTGGCGCGAACGGTACGACGTAGCGGATCGGTCGTGAAGGATACGGGCCCTGTGCTTCGGCCGCCTGCGCCGCCGTGATCGGGCCCGCCAGCACCAGCGCCAGCAGCGCCGACAGCTTCGATGCGTTCATGTCGTGCTCCCCTCCGTGGCCGGACGATGACCAGCGGATCGAATTGATACACTGCGTCGACGCTGTTCGTCGACTGTCGCCACCCGGCGACGGCCCAGTCTGGAGCAACAACCGCGCCCATGTCAAAAGCCCGCCGCCACCTGGTCTGCCTGACCTTCGACTTCGATGCCATCTCGGGTTTCATCGCACGCGGCACGCCCACGCCCTCGGCCATCTCGCGTGGCGAGTTCGGCCCGCGCGTGTCCGCACCGCGGCTGCTGAAGATGCTTGGCCAGCGCGGCCTGCCGACCACCTGGTTCGTGCCCGGCCACACCGCCGAGACCTTCCCCGACGCAGTGGCCTCGGTGGCGCGCGCGGGCCACGAGATCGGACACCACGGCTGGAAGCATGTGCCGCCCGCGACGCTGTCGCGCGAGGAAGAAGAGAACGAACTCGTGCGGGGTATCGCCGCCATCGAGCGCACCTGCGGCGAGCGCCCGACCGGATACCGCTCGCCTTCGTGGGACCTGTCGCCGCATTCGATCGAGCTGATGCTCAAGCACGGCTTCACCTACGACAGCAGCATGATGGGCGACGACTACACGCCGTACTTCGCGCGCCAGGGCGACATCATCGAGCTGGAGAAGCCGGCGGTGTTCGGCAAGCCGTCGAACCTGCTCGAGATGCCGATCAGCTGGTCCACCGACGACGCGCCGCATTTCGAGTTCATGCGCTATCCGAACGCCATCCGCCCCGGCAACATGAACGCCGACCAGGTGCTCGGCAACTGGATCGCCGACTTCGACTACATGCAGCGCGAACTCGACTGGGGCGTGCTCACCTATACCTGCCATCCGTTCATCATCGGGCGTGGCCACCGCATCCTGATGCTCGAGAAGCTGGTCGACACGCTGCTCGCGCGCGGTGCGGTGTTCGTGCGCATGGATTCTGCCGCGGCCGAGTACCGGGCACGCGTGGCCGCGGGCGAAGCATGAGCGCTGCGGGCACGTTGGATCCGGTCGTCCTGATCCTGCCCGGCCGGGGCAACTCCGGCCCGGCGCACTGGCAGACGCGCTGGGAGCGACAGCGTCCCGGCTGCGTGCGCATCGAACAGTCGGAGTGGACCACGCCGCGCCGCGACGACTGGGTCGCCTCGCTGCAGCGGACCGTCGCTGCACTCGCGCCTGCACCGATCGTGCTGGTCGCCCACTCGCTCGCGTGCAGCCTGGTTGCCAACTGGGTGAAGGCGGGCGCTATCGGTACGGTTGCCGCCGCACTGCTGGTCTCGACCAGCGACGTCGATTCGCCCGACTGGCCTGCCGGCCCGATCGGCTTCGCGCCGATGCCGCTGATGAAGATGCCGTTCCCGACCATCGTCGTCGCCAGCACGAACGATCCGATGGTGGCCGAACCCAGGTCGAGGGTGTTCGCCGAGGCCTGGGGCGCCGCGTATCACGTGATCGGGGCGAAGGGCCACATCAACGCCGATTCCGGGCTGGACGACTGGCCGCAGGGACAGGCCTGGCTCGACGAACTCATCACGGGCGTGCGCGCGGCGCACTGAACGCACGCCGCGCGGCCTGTGCCGCCGCACCGCTGCCTTCATGGCTGCACCTCGCGCAGGCCCATCGAAAATCCGCCCGCGTGGGCGGGGTCGATCCAGGCCATGGCACCGTCACGGGTGAACGGCACGCCACGCGCCTCGAGCAGCGCCAGTGCACGGCCGAGGTCGAGTACGCCGACGGTCAGCGCGTGGAGCCCGGGCAGCCTCGATGGCCGCCAGCCGTGTCGCGTCGCGAAGGTGGCGGTATCGACCGCCTGCACCCCTTCCGGCCTGCCGAGCGCGTCCAGGTGCCGGACGATCGGCTGCGGATCGTCGGCGACGAACGTGGCCGACAGCAGCGCGACCGCGCCATTGTCGTGGTCGAGGTAGCGCGGCTGCCAGAGGTAGCCGGGCGTCTGGTGCTCGATGATGATGTAGCGCGCTTCCGGGCAGTCGGCATCGCGGCTGAAGATGTTGCGGAAACGCATGACCCGCGGCACGCCATCGACGTCGACCTCGCGTTCGCGTTGCACCGGTGGCTGCAGGAAGGGTGCGTCCGCGGCGAGCGCCGCGTAGGCCGCATCGGCGCCATCGCAGCGCAGTGCCAGGATGTGCAGGCCGGGGCCACGCGCCATGAAGGATGCCCATGGGTTGAACGCGCCCGGGCAGGTGATGCCGATCAGCTCGAGGTAGCCGCGCCGGAACAGCGCGCAGCGGTTCGAGGTAGCCCACGGATGCATGCCCTCTTGCCCCGGCACCGCGCCGCGCTGGGGGCTGCGCGGGCAGAGCCGGAAGCCGAGCCGTTCCCATGCCGCCGCCGCTGCATCGAAGTCCCCGGCGATGCAGCCGAGATGGTCGAGCGCCAGGACCGGTACCGCCTGCGCAGCGACGGGCTGCAGTGCCATCAGACAGGCTGGCCGGCCACGATCGCCGCGGCCTGCGCCTGCAGCGACTTCCGGTCGACCTTGTTCGGCCCGGCGAGCGGCATCGCATCGAGGAAGGAGACCCGCCGCGGATGCTGGTAGGCGGGCGCGTGTTCCAGTGCGAACCGCTTGACCTCGGCTTCGTCGAGCGTGCTGCCCGGCGCCCGCACCACGAAGGCAAACGGCTTCTCGCCCTTGATCTCGTCGGGCACCGACACCACGCAGGCCTGTTGAACCTCGGGGTGGCGCTCGAGCAGCGATTCGACCTCGCCCGGGAATATGTTCTCACCGCCGCAGACGAACATGTCGTCGGTGCGGCCGACGAAGAAGTACGCGCCGTCCGCATCGCGCCGGAACACGTCGCCCGATACATACCAGCCCTCGGGCGTGAGCACCTCGCGCGTCTTCTGCGGCAGGTTCAGGTAGCCGCGCATGTTGGCCGGCGTGCGCTGCCACAGCACGCCTTCGTCTGCGTCGTGGCCGCCGGCATCGACCAGGCGCAGCTCGACGCCCTCCATCGGCCAGCCGATCGACAGCGGCGGCAGCGTGCGGTCCGGACGCGGGGCGCACACCACCGGGCCAGCCTCGGTCGTGCCGTATGAGTTCATCACGAGCGCGCCGGGGAAGGTGGCCTTCACCTCGTCCCAGAGCTTGCGCGAGATCGGTGCCGAACCCATGCGCACCGTCTGCACCGACGAGCGGTCGACCTGCTCGAGCAGGTCGCGCTGCTGCAGGCACATCGCGAACATAGGCGGCACCCCGGTGAGCCAGGTGCAGCGGTAGCGTTCGATCGCCTGCAGGTACAGGCGCGCATCGAACTCGGGCAGCAGCACCATGCTCGCGCCCACGGCGATCGTGAACAGCGACGTGCACAGCCCGTTCATGTGATAGAGCGGTGCTGCGACCAGCAGCCGTTGCGCGTTGAACGGTGCGCCGCGCCGGGTGCGCGCGCGCAGTGCCCACAGGTGCCCGTCGTGGGTCAGCGGGACCCCTTTAGGGCGCCCGGTCGAGCCTGAGGTGTAGAGCACCATCGCAGCGTCGTCCGGCGACGGATGTACCGGCTCGACCGGCCCGGGATCGAGCCGCGCGGCGAACCCGTCCGGCCCGATGCCATCGAAGACGGTGACCGGCAGGCCGCCGGGCAGCAGGGATCGGCCCCGCGCGTCGCACACCACATGCTTCGCCTGGCAATCGCCGAGGATGAATTCGATCGTCGAGGCAGGAAACCTGTGGCTGACCGGTACCGCGACCATGCCTGCTCGTACGATGCCGAGGAAGGCGAACAGGTACTCCGCACGGTTGGCTGAAAGGATGGCCACCGCATCGCCGCGCGCCAGCCCGCTGGCGAACAGGCCGCGCGCGAAGGCGTTCGCGGCATCCTCCACCTGGCGGTGCGAATACTCGCGTGGCGCATCGCGATCGCTCAGGTCGATCAGCGCGACGGTATCGCCGCCGGTCTCCCGGTGCAGCGCCGCGTCGTACAGGGCGCCGAGGTTGTCCGTCCCGATCACGGCCGGCTACTCGGGGCGCACGCCGGCGAACTTCACCGCCGCGGCCCAGCGCACCAGTTCACGCTTCATCAGTGCGCCGAGTTCTTCCGGGCTGCTGGCGACCGGATCGGTGCCTTCGGCGAGCAGTATGCTGCGCACGTCGGCGGCGGCCATCGTGCGCCGCAGGTCGGCGTTGAGCCGGTCCACGGTCGGCCTGGGTATGTTGGCGGGGCCCACCACGCAGTACCAGCCGGTGATGTCGAGTTCCTTGTAGCCGGCCTCGACCAGGGTGCCGACGTCCGGATAGATCGCCGAGCGCTTCGTGCTGGTGGTGGCGATCGCGCGCACGCGCCCGCTCTTGACGAACGCGAGCATGGTGTTGGGCTGGCTCACCTGCAGTTCGATCTCGCCGCCGAGCAGCGCATTGAGCGCCGGTCCGCCACCCTTGTACGGCACGTGCAGCAGGTCGATGCCGGCGGCATGCGCGAGCAGCGCGCCGGTCAGGTGGTTCGAGGTGCCCGGCCCTGCGCTGCCATAGGAAAGCTTGCCCGGGTTGCGCTTGGCCAGCGCGATCACGTCCTTGATGTTCTTCGCCGGCAACGAAGGGTGCGAGACGATCAGCAGCGGCTGCGTGGCCACCAGCGAGATCGGCGAGAAGTCGCGCATCGTGTCGTAGCCGACCTTGGCCAGCGCGGCGGGGTTGATCGCCAGCGGGCTGGTCGACCCCATCAGCAGCGTATGGCCGTCGGGTGCGGACCTCGCGACCAGTTCTGCCGCGAGGCTGCCACCGCCGCCGGCACGGTTGTCGATGATCACCGGCTGTCCGAGGAACTCCTGCAGCCGGCGCGCGATCGGCCGCCCCATGATATCGATCGCGCCGCCGGCGGCGAACGGAATGATCATGCGCACGGCCCGCTGCGGAAATGCAGTGTCCTGCGCGCAGGCCTGCGGCAGGCCGGCCACCAGTGCCGTCGACATGACGGCCGAGACAGCCAGGCGGCGGCACGCGCGCTGGCGGGCAATAGGCGACAGTGAGGGGGTTTGCAGGTTCAAGGCAGCTACCTCGTGTGTGATCACAATTTCGCGGCTGCGGACAATCGGCTTGCCATCGCGCCTCGCTCTTCTATACTTCGGACACGTCCATTTGTCACGCCCCGGCGGAGGAGCCGACCATGCATGAAAAAGAAACCTTCCGCGACTACCTCGACCGCCTGCGCGCAGCCGGGCAACTGCTCGACATCCACGAGCCCGTCGACAGCCGGCACATCGCGACGCTGGTCGACCAGAGCGACAAGGCGCTCGCGTTCCATCGCGTGATCGGCTACGACATGCCGGTGGTGTCCGGCCTGATCCGCTCCAGCGAGCGGGTCGCGATCGGGCTGGGTGTAGAGAAGTACGCCGACATCGAACAGAAGCTCACCAAGGGCATCGCCGACCCTGTCGCGCCGGTCTATGTCGAGCAGAGCAGCACGCGCGAAGTCACGCGCTACGGCGACGACGTCGACCTGTTCGACCTGCCGATCCCGATGTCCTCGGTGCTCGACGGCGGCCCGATGATCACCGGTGGCATCACCATCGCGCGCGACGGGCAGGGCGGGCTCAATGCCGGAATCTACCGCTACCTGCTGAAGGAGAAGAACCTCACCGGCATCGATATCGTCACCCCGAACAACCTGCGCGCGCTCGCGCACAAGGCCTTCCTCGAGAAGCGCCCGCTGCCGATCTCCATCTCGATCGGCACGCACCCGTTCGAGTTCATGGCCGCGGGCTACCGCGCGCCGATGGGCGTGGACGAGATCGACATCGCCGGCGGGCTGCGCGGCGCGCCGACCCGCCTGTCGATGTGCGAGACCATAGACGTGCCCTACCTGGCCGACGCCGAGATGGTGCTCGAGGCCGAGATACTGCCCACCGGCTGGACCTGGCCGGAAGGCCGCTTCGGCGAGTTCACCCAGCTGATGGGCGGCCTGCACTGGAACCCGCTGGTGCGGGTGAAGGCGATCTCGCACCGGAAAGATCCGATCTACTACAACCTGCACATGCCCTGGGAAGTGGCGTGGCTGATGATCCCGACACGCTGGTCGCAGTTGCGCGGTGCGCTGAAGGCGGCTGGCATCCAGGTGAAGGACATCAACGTCACGCTGGGCGGCAACGGCTCCTGGCACGTGATCGTGTCGATCAAGAAGCAGGCCGGCGAGGGCAAGAACGCGCTGATGGCGGTGCTGTCGGTCGGTGACATCAAGCATGCGGTGGTGGTCGACGACGATATCGACGTGTACGACCCGCTCGACGTCGAGTGGGCGATCGCGACGCGGGTGCAGGGCGATCGCGACGTGTTCATCGTCCCCGGTGCGCGCGCCAAGCCACTCGACCCGAGCCTGCCGGTGATGCCGGCCGGCGTGGTGCCCACCGGTGCCAAGGTCGGCATCGATGCGACGATTCCCGAAGGCATCCCGCGCGAGCGCTACGAGCGCATCCGCTACGCCTACTCGGACACGGTGAAGCTCGGCAGCTACAAGCTCGACGAATCGGTGGTCAAGGCAGCCGACCGCAAGCCCCAGGCGGGCGAGGTGGAAGAACTGGCCGCGCTCATCCTGGAGCTGATCGGGCCGAAGCCGCTGTATTACGCCGAAGTGATAGACGCCTTCCCCGGGTACCCGCTGCAGTCGATCACCCGGGCGTTCGGCAAGCTCCACGTCGACGAGAAGCTGTGGCAGGACCCGGAAGGGCGGATGTGCGTGCGCGGGTCGGTGTTTGCCGCGAAGGTGCCGGGCGGACGCTGAAACCGGTCGAGCGCAGGGTACGGGCGTTGCGCGTATCCTCATTCACCGGGTGCCAACCTTGCAGCCCACAGACCAGGAGGCTTCGATGCCCAAAGGCACGCAGCGCAGCAACAAGGAAGTGAAGAAACCCAAGCAGACGAAGAAAGCCTTGCCACCGGGCTCGTCCAGTGCGTTGATCCCGTCGGGTGCCGCAGCCAAGCGCGGCAATCCGCCGGCACGCTGAGATCTCCTGCGGCCTGCTGCGGGGTGCGGTGGGCGGGGCGCCGCCGCTATTTCGCGGCAGTCGCCTGGGTCAGGTAGGCGATCAGGTCAGCGCGTTCCTTCGCGTCGGCCAGGCCCGAGTAGGGCATGCGGTTGCCCGGTATGACCGCCTGCGGATCGGCAATGAAGGCGTCGAGCGTCTGCCGGTTCCAGGACAGCTTGCTGCGCCTCAACGCGGGCGAGTAGCGGAAGTCGTCGATCGCCCCGGCTCGGCGGCCGATGAGGCCGGCCAGCGTGGGTCCAAGGCTGTTTGCATCGGCGCTGCCGTCGAGCGCATGGCAGGACCTGCATTCGACGAACAGCTTCTCGCCACGCTTGACGTCCGCCTGGGCGAAGGCCTGTCCCGCCGACAGCAGGAACAGGCTCGCGCCCAGCAGTGCAGGCAGCCGCCCGCGGGTCAGTCGCTGCATCGGGTTGCTCCGCGTGCACAGGCGCGCGCTCAGGCTCATGCGGACACCAGCGGGCCGGGGTTCTTCAGGTAGCGTGACTTGATGATGTCCGCCGTGCGGTAGGCCAGCGCACCGACCAGCCCGGTCGGCTGGTACGCCCCGTTGTGAGGGAACACGTTTGCGCCCATCACGAACAGGTTGTGCGCGTCCCAGCTCTGCAGGAACGGGTTCACCGCGCTGGTCTTCGGGTTGGTGCCCATCGGCGTGCCGCCGCCATTGTGGGTCGACAGGTAGGGCGCGACGGTCCACGACTGCGGCTTGCCGTTGGCATTGCTCATGCGTGTCGGGTTCAGCGACTTCGCGAGCTCGGTGACGATCTGCGCTGCGTGCGCGTTCATCTTGTGCTCGTTGTCCTTGAAGTCGAAGGTCATGCGCAGCAGTGGCTGTCCGAACACGTTGCGGTAGGTCGGGTCGAGGTCGAGGTAGTTGTAGCGATGCGGCATCGACCCGCCGCTGGACGAGATGCCCATCTGCGAGTTGTTCCACTTCGACAGCGCCTCTTTCCATGCCGTGCCCCAGGCCGGCGTGCCCCCCGGTACCGGACGGTTGCCGATCGGCAGGTTCGTGTTGTGGCCCGAGGACACGATGTAGCCACCGACAAAGCCGTGCGGGCCGCGATCGAACCCGGCGTTGGCATTGAAGTCGTCGATCACCGTGTTGGTGCCGCCGGCCGACATGAAGCGGTTGAACTCGCGGCCTTCGAAGAACAGGCTGGAGCCGGTGCGCGTCTCGTAGCAGTAGTTGCGCCCGACCACGCCGGTCTGGGTGGCCGGGTCGTACGGCTGGCCGATGCCCGACAGCAGCATCATGTGCGTGTTGTTCATCGTGAACGTGCACAGCATCACCATCGCCGCCGGCTGCTCCAGTTCCTCGCCGGTGAGCAGGTTGGTGTAGAGCACGCCGGTCACGCGCTTCGCCGAGGGATCCTTCAGGATCTTCGTCACCCAGGAATGGGTGCGCAACTCGAAGTTCGGGCTCTTCATCGCTGCCGGCACCACGGTGATGTGCGGGCTCGCCTTGGCATTGGCCTCGCAGCCGAAGCGCTGGCAGAAGCCGCAGTACTGGCAGCCGCCGAAGCTGGCGCCGTCCGGATTGGTGTAGGCGCGCGAGGCGTTGGCGGCCGGGCGCGGAAACGGGTGGTAGCCAGCCTTTGCCGCAGCTTCACCGAACAGCTGCGAGGACAGCACGCTCTTCAGTGGCGGCAGCGGGTAGTCGCGCGCGCGCGGGCCCTCGAACGGATTGCCGCCGGGTTGCACCTTGCCGTTCAGGTTGCCGGCCTTGCCGGACACCGCAGCCATGTACTCGAACTTGTCGTAGTAGCGCTCCATCTCGGCATAGGAGATGCCCCAGTCGCGCAGGTCGGACATCTCGGCGGAGATGAACTTCGCGCCGTAGCGCTGCTCGTACAGGCTGCGCACCTTGAACTCGTTGTCCGACCAGCGCCAGGTGCCGCCGCTCCAGTGCAGGCCCGAGCCGCCGACCGCTTCGCCGGGCAGGAACGAACCCAGCCGGCGCACTGGCAACGCATCCTGCTTGTGCGTGTTGCGCATGGTGACCGTGTCGCGCGAGGCGTCCTGCATCATCTCCTGGCGTTGCACGTAGCGCAGTTCGTCGCGCACCTGCTGCAACTGGAAGTCTGCTTCGGTGGTGGTCATCTTGCCACGCTCGAGCGCGACCACCTTCAACCCCGCCTCGGAGAGTTCCTTCGCGAGGATGCCGCCCGTCCAGCCGAGGCCGATGATGACCGCGTCGACTTCCTTCAGTTTCCTGGCTGCCATGTCGTGGGTCTCCGGTCAGCTGATGTCGGCGATGCCGAGCGGGTTGGTAGGCATCTTCCGGTCGCGGAACTTGTCCATGTTCTGCTGGTTGGTCGCGATCACCCCGGGGAAGTTCACCAGTTTCCAGCCTGCCTTGTTGCGGTTGCCGCCGTAGATCGGATCGGCGAACATGCCTTCCATCACGTTCTGGTAGAGCATGCCGAAGAAGGTACGCACCGGCGGCCCGTTCTCGAGGGTTACCTTGCCCTGCTGCATGCCGAGCAGGAAGGCCTCGCGCTGCTCGGGCGTGACGCGGTCGAAGGTGCGGCCGTAGGCCTTCACGCAGGCCGCGTTGGCGGCTGGTATCGCCGCGCGATAGAGTTCGGAGGGCGTCAACGGCAGCTGGTAGCCCTGGTTCGGCGTGCCCTGCTTCCACGGCCCCTGCATGTACAGGCGCGCGCCCTTGCCCCAGCCGCTGGCCAGTGCGCGGTCGATGTAGGTGTGCAGCCCGAGGTCGGTGCCCTTCGGGGTCAGCGCATCGGCCGGGACCATGTGGTCGACGACCGCCTCGATGAACGCGCCCTCGTCGGGCGTGAGGAATACATAGCCAGCCGTGGCCGGCGCACTGGCCGCGGCCCTGCTGCCGGCAGCCTGCGCCGAGGCCGTGGCCGGCAGTGCGGTGGTCACGGCGGCAGCACCACCCGCGACCGCACCCTTCAGGAACGCGCGTCGCCCCTCCGAGTCTCGATCCATATCCTCCACCCCTCGTGTCGTGAGGATCGCCCGATCGATGCCGGGGACAGGGTGTCCGCCGGATGCCGGTGCGATGCAGCGGCAACTGTCAGGCCACTGCGCACCCCCAATGTATCAAGCGGCCACAGGGGCGTAAAGCGTGACTGCGTGCACCGGCTCGCCGCGGGGCGGCCTGGAGTATCCCGCCGCAGGGCCGCGTTTCGGGCATGGCCGTCCGGGCCTCGATGGCGTGCAATCGGGTCCTTCCATGAGGAGGCGTCATGCACCGGAGCCCGCCGCGCGCAGCCCGACCTTCGCAGACCGTTCGTTCGTTGCTCGCCTGCCTGCTGATTGCCCTGCTGGCCGGAGGCTGTGCGGTGCACAGGACCATCGTTCACGAGGGGCGCCTGTTCCCGACAGACCGTATCCCCGGCATCGATGTGGCCTGGCGCGGCGGGCTCGACCGGGAAGGGGTGCGCGCATTGCTCGGGCTACCCTACGCGACCGGGGTCGACGAGGACGGATACCCCTACTGGCACTACCGGTACCGGGGACAGTCGACAACCAGTGGTGGCGGGGGGCTGCTGGTCGTGGGCGTCGTGGCATCGCAGGCGGCCACTGGTGCCGAGATCCGTCTCGCGTTCGATGCCGCGGGCCGGGTGCGCCGTGTCGTCTGGGAAATCGCCGGTCCGGACGCCTACCGCGCGATGGGCAGCGGAGCTGTCCGATGAACCTGCGCACGGCCTGTGCGCTGGCGTGCTGCGTGGCGCTCGCCGGATGCGCGGTGGGCGGTGGCCGCCTGACCGTGGCGGCAGACCGCAGCTTCGACCTGCCCGCCCTTGATGCGGTCATCCCCGGCATGCCGGAAGCCGACGTGGTGGTCATGCTCGGGCTGCCTGCCGCGTTCGGCGTCGACGATCGGGGCCGTCGCTACCTGCAGTACAACCGGTTGAGCTTTGGTTCGAACGTGTTCGGCGCTGGTACCGGTGTCATCGGCGTGAATACGACGATGATCCATTCGACGGCGAGCGGCTTCGAGGCGCGGGTGTTCATCGAGGGCGGGCGCGTGGCCCGGGTCGCGACTCGGGTGTACTCGGCCGCCGCGCACGCGCCAGCCGACCCTGCCGGGGTCGAACCGCCGGGGGCTGGCCGTTAGTCCGGCCCCTTGTGGCAAGATTCACGGCGGTGGTGTTACCGGACGGATGCGCATGAC
>CAMDXD010000041.1 GCA_945877995.1 Bordetella parapertussis | reverse complement strand
CAGCGCAGCACCTGGGGCGGCAACCCGTCCAACCCCTACGATACGACGCGCGCGGGCTCGCTTGGTTCCAGCTCGGGCTCCGGTGTGTCGGTGGGCGCAAACCTCGTGATGGCGAGCCTGGGCGAGGAAACACGCGCGTCGTGCCGCGGCCCGGCGAACCACAACTCGGTAGCGCTGATCCTGCCGCACAAGTCGATGATCGGTTTCGATGGTGGCGCGATCGGCGTCGACATCTATGTCGATCGCACCGGCATCCTGTGTCGCGCGCTCGGTGACTGCGCGAAGGTGCTCGATGCGCTGAAGGATCCCGAGCGCGGCTACTACGACCCGCGCGACGAATGGTCCACCGTGCCGCGCTCGGCGATCGTCGTCGGCGGCTATGCCAAGCATGCGCAGGGCACGGGCACGCAAGGTGCGCTCGCTGGCATGCGCCTGGGCGTGATCCGCGAATCGATGGTGTATCCGCGCGGTTCGAAGAGCGAGCAGCCGATCGTCGAGGCCGCCTGCGCAGAGATCAAGTCGGTGCTCGGCCGCCAGCTCGGCGCGACGCTGGTCGAGTCGAGCGACCCGCTGTGGACGCCGGACGCCGACTGCGAGCAGATGACGGTGGACTTCCGTCGTGCGCTCGCGCGCATGGTGCCGGTGATGATGCCGGACCTGCTGTTCCGGCTCGGTGCCGATGGCCTGCCGCTGTTCCGCGAGTTCGCCGAGTCGATCGTGCGCACCGAGTTCCAGCCCGGGAAGTTCTTCGGCTCGGGCTCGATGCAGCCGATCGACTACTTCGTGAAGCTTGCCGATGGGCTGATCCCCGCGCCGTCGAACCTCGACGTGCCGACGGTGCAGCAGCAGGACATGGCGATGGCCTTCCGCTTCCACCTGACCCAGTACCTCACCCGGCGCGCGGCCGACTGGAAGGCGCGCGGCTTCAGCGAGTCGGTGGTCGACTTCCCGACGCTTAACGCGCGCACGAAATTCTGGGGCGACGACCAGCGCGCATGGTTCGCCAACTGGGAAGAAGTGACCGACATGCGCAACCCGTTGGGACAGCGCCAGGGCATCAACGAACGCATCATGCTGCGTGAGATGCTGCGCCGGGTCGACATGATGGTGATGTACGAGAACCGGCTCGACGCGCTGGTGCGCCTGCATTCACCGTATCCGCCGGCGAAGATCGGTGGCGCCGGGCAACCCGGCGCCTGGCAAAACCTGCGCCCGGAATCGCTGAACGGGCCGAACGCCGGCCTGACCGAAGTGCTGGTCCCGGCGGGCTATGTCACGACCGTCTACGACCCGGAGTTCCGGCTCAGTGAAGACGGCAAGCGCTACGATCCGGTCCGTTCCGACCGCGCGCAGCAGGTGGCCGCGCCCGGCCTGCCGTACTCGCTGGTGTTCCGCTGCGAGCCTGGGCGCGAGGACGTGCTGCTGAAGGTCGCTTCGTCCTACGAGGCGGCCTCGAAACGGCGCCTGCCGCCGCCGGGCTTTCCGCCGCTGCCTGCGGCGTGAGCCTGCACTGGCAGTGCCCCCGTGCCGAGGCGGGGCCTGCCAGCGTGTCCCGGGCGCGCTATTCGAACTTGCCCTTGCGGATGATCGGGCCCCAGCGCTTCTCTTCGTCGCGCACGAAGCGGGTGAATTCCTCCGGCGTGCCCGGCGCGGCGTCGATGCCACGGTCCTTCAACTGCTGGCGCACGTCGGCCGAATTGAGCGCGGCGACCATGTCCTTGTGGAACCGGGTGATCGCGGCCTTCGGCGTCCGTGCCGGCGCGATCAGGCCATACCAGTTGGTAGCCTCGTAACCTGGCACGCCTGCTTCCGCCACCGTGGGCACATCGGGCAGGGCTTCGCTGCGCCGGGCTCCGGTGACCGCCAGCGCCCGCGCCTTTCCCGCCTGCACCTGCGGCACGGCGGTCGAGATCACCGCCGTGAACATCGGCACCTGGCCGCCGATCAGGTCGGTCAGTGCCGGGCCGCCGCCCTTGTAGGGAATGTGGTTGAGCACGGTGCCGGTCATCGTCTCGAACAGTACGGTGGCCAGGTGCCCCGGGCTGCCCATGCCAGAGGTGGCGTAGTTGATCGTACCTGGCTTGGCCTTCGCCAGTGCGGTCAGGTCCTTCAGCGACTTCGCCTGCACTGACGGATGCACGATCATGATGTTCTGCAGCGTGACCATCATGCCGATCGGCTCGAAGCTCTTGTACGGGTCGTAGGGCACCTTCTGCAGGGTCGGGCTGATCACCAGGTTGCCGATATGCCCAAACGCCACGCTGTGGCCGTCGGCATCACTGCGCGAGAGGATCTCGAGCGAGATCACGCCGTTGGCGCCGGGGCGGTTGTCGACCACCATCTGCTGTCCGAACGACTCGGCGAGCTTCGGCTGCAGGATGCGCGCGACCAGGTCGGTGGCGCCACCAGGCGGGAAGCCGACGATCATGCGCACCGGACGCGAGGGAAACGACTGGGCAAGCGCGGGAATGGTCGTGGCCAGCGTGACGAGGGCAACGGCAGCGGCGGCCGGGATGCGCATGTTCATTGGGCGTCTCCGATGTCAGGAAGGTATTTTTTCGAGGATAGCCCCAAGGGGAGCCTGTCGCATGCGCGACGGTGCCGTCAACGCGGGTGCTGCGCGAGGCCCTGCGCTCGCCCCGATCAGTCCCGTTCAGTCGCGAAGGGTGATCCCGGCCTGGCGGATGATCGCGCCCAGCCGGGCGCGTTCGGAGGCGATGAACGTCGCGAAGCGTTGCGGCGAGCCGCCGTGGAGCAACGCGCCCTGCTGGGTCAGCCGGTCGCGCATGTCGGGCTGGGCGAGGATTGCGCTGAGTTCCCTGTTGAGGCGCTGTACCAGCGGTTGCGGCGTCTTCGAAGGCACCACCATGCCCCACCACTGGGTGATCTCGTAGCCGGGCAGGGTGTCGGCCACGGGCGACAGGTCGGGCAGCAAAGGGTCGCGCGTCGCGCCGGTGGTGGCTACCAGGCGCACGCGCCCGCCGGCCACGTGCGGCATCGCCGCGATCGGCGAAGTGATGATCAGGTGCACCTGTCCCGCGAGCACATCGGCCAGCGCCGGGCCGGCGCCCTTGTAGGGCACATGGCCCATCTTCAAACCGGCGGCGAGGTTCATCATCTCGCCGGCGAGGTGGGCCGGCGTCCCGGTGCCAGCCGATGCATAGAGCAGCGGCCGGGTCTTCGCCAGGGTGACCAGGTCTGCGATGTTCTTCACTGGCAGCGCGCCGTTGACCACCACCACGTTCGCTGCCGAGGCGAGCAGGCTCACCGGTGCGAAGTCGCGCTCGACGTCGTAGGGCAGCTTCGGATGCATCGCCGGCAGCATCGCGAACACCGTGGTCGTCGCCAGCAGCGCGGTGTAGCCGTCGGGGGCGGCACGCGCGACCAGTTCGGCCGCGATGATGCCGCTCGCGCCAGCCCGGTTGTCGACCACCACCTGCTGCCCGAGACGCTCGGCGAGCGGGGCGGCCACCAGCCGGCCGATGATGTCCGGCGCGCCACCCGGCGCCGAGTTGATGATGAAGCGGATCGGCCGCGCCGGCCAGGCCTGCTCCGCGGCGCCCGCGGCGGGAATGGCCGCGATCAGGGCGAGCGCGGCAAGCGCAGGGTGTGCAGTGATCGTTGCGCGCATTGGGTCCTCCGTTCAGGGCGTCTTCGCGAAGTACTGCGGATCGACGCCGGGCGGTGGCGTGTAGCGGAAGGTGCCCAGCCCGAGGATCGCATCGCGGCCGCCGTGCCGGTCGATGTAGACCTGCTGGTCGGCACGCGCCAGTGCATCGGCCGCTTGCGGGTCCACTATCTTCTTCAGCGCGGCCAGGCATTCTGCGCGTACGCCGGCGTGCGCCGGGTCTTCGGCCAGGTTGACCGTCTCCTCCGGATCGGCCTCGAGGTCGAACAGCATCGGCGGCGGCACGAAGTCGCGGAACGCGGCGTAGTGGATGTACTTGTAGCGTCCATGCCGGATCATGAACGACCCGGACGGCGAGGCGGCCGCATGGTACTCGGACAGCACCGTGCGTTCCGGCCGCGCACCGTTGGCCATCGCGATCAGCGAATGCCCGGGCAGGTCGGCATCGTCCGCATGCGCCGGCACACCCAGCGAATCGAGCGTGGTCTGGAACACGTCGACCAGCGACACCGGCGCATCGACGCGCGCGCCTTCCGGGATGCCCGGGCCGGCCAGCAGCATCGGGATGCCGGCCGACTCTTCGTACATCGTCGACTTGCCCCACAGCCCGCGCGCACCGAGGTTGTCGCCATGGTCGGACGAATAGAGCACCCGTGTGTTCGACCACAGCCCGAGTTCCTCGACGGTGCCCAGGATCTGGCCAATGTTGTCGTCGAGGAAGCTGGTCAGGCCGAAGTAGGCCGCGAGCGCACGGCGCACCATGTCGTCGCCGGTGAAGCCCTCGTCGAAGCACATCGACCAGCGTTGCCGGTCGATGAACGGATGCTTCGGCCGCTCGTCCTTCGCGTACATCTTCGGCCAGGGCAGCGATTCCGGCGGATACAGGTCGTAGAACGCCTGGGGCGCGATCAGCGGGAAGTGCGGCGCGACCATGCCGACATAGAGCACCCACGGACGGTCGCGATGCTTCGGCGCTTCCTCGCGCAGCCACTTGCGCGTGGCGGTGACGATGTCGCGGTCGTAGCGCGTGTAGTCGGATTCGCCCGGCCCGGCTTCGGGTCCGAGCTTCATCGCGCCGACGCGCCTGGGCAGTTCGTCGCGGATCAGGCCGAGCAGGTCGCCGACGCCGTTGACGATGTGCATCGGCAGGATCTCTTCATCGAAGCCGTTGCGGCGCGGATCGGAGTCCTGATAGTGCAGCTTGCCGATCGACACGGTACGGTGGCCAGCCGCCATCGTGCGATGGCCCCAGCTCGGTGGCGCGCCCTCGTAGGCGATCGCGTTGTCCCAGCAGCGATGCTCGTGCACATGGCGGCCGGTGGCGAGGCTGGCGCGGCCCGGGACGCAGATCGGGCAGTTGGTGTACGCGCTGCTGAAGCGGGTGCCGCGGGCCGCGAGGCGGTCCAGGTTCGGCGTCTTGACGATCGGATGGCCGGCGTATCCGGCGACCTTGGGATTGTGTTCGTCTGAAAGGATGACGATCAGGTTCGACTGCTGCATGTGCTCCTCCTGGGCCGGACGCCATGGTCTTCGGCTGTTGTTCCACGATTGTAGCGGCCTCCGGGCTTGCCGGACCGCAGTCGGCATTACACTGGAAACATACAGGTGGCACCGACCTGATCGCGCGGTCTTCGCCCGATGGGCACACCGTGCTCTACACCGCGTCGAGCTTTGCCACCGCGACGCCGTTCTATCCGAAGCTGTCGTTCGACCCGAGGCGCGACTTCCAGGCAGTGACCATCGCGGCGCGCATCCCGCATGTACTCGTCGTCCATCCTTCACTGCCGGTGAAGTCGCTGCGCGAATTCGTCGCGCTGGCCAGGAAGCGGCCGGATGCACTGGTATCGGCGTCCACCGGCATGGGCTCGATGAGCCATCTTGCGCTGGAACTGTTCCAGGTGCGCTCGGGCACGCGCAGCACCGTCGTCCACTACCGCGGGGCAGCCCCGGCCTCCACGGCACTGCTGAGCGGCGAGGCGAGTTTTTCGATCCTGGTGCCGCCGGTGATGCTGGCCCAGGTGAAGGCTGGCCGCATCCGCGCGCTGGCGACTGCGTCTGCGACGCGGGCAGCCGTGATGCCCGAGGTGCCTACCTTCGCGGAGCAGGGCATGGGCGGCATCGAGGCCAATCAGTGGCATGGCGTATTCGTCCCGACCAAGGTCGCTGCATCGACGGTCGATCGCCTGTATCGCGCGATCGTCGCCGCGCTTGCGCTGCCGGAGGTTCGCGCCCGCCTGGCGGCCGAGGCCGGCGAGCCGGTCGGCATTACGCCCGCACAGGCCGCCGTCTTCTATCTCGAGGAGATCACCCGCTGGGGTGAACTGATGCAGAAATCCGGCATCAGGCCCGAGTGACCACCCGGCCTGGCGACTGAAAGCGACCTATGGATGGCCGGCGCCTTCTCGGCGTTCTCGTGGCCGGCTCACACGTCGACGCGCGCCTCCACCCGACCGGCACGTACCGCGGCAACCAGCGCTGCATGATCACGCTCGTTCTGGTCTGCGTAGGCCGTGGCAAAGCCGGCCATGCCCGCTTCGAAGGCATCGGTGCTGCCCATGTAGCCGGTGAGTACCACCGCATCGCCTGAGCGCTTGTGGGCACGCGCCAGCGCCCATCCGCACGCCTCGGCATAGTCCACCATGGCCAGCGGGTTCATGATCTCGACCATCGGCTTGATCTTCGCATCGCGCAGTTGCCGGACATAGAAATGGCGGCCGGTCTTCTGGCTGGTCATCCAGCCCAGAAAGACGTCCGAGGCCGACTGCAACAGCCGCTGCCCGAACACCACGCGCTCGCCATGGTGCTGTATCGGCACCCGACCGCAGTAGGGCTCGAGCACCGATGCGCGTGCCTCCTTGAACTGCAGGAACAGCGGGTCACCGTTGCCCGACACCATCAGCGCAATGCCGCAGTAGGTACCGACACTGCCTACCCCGACCACCTTCACGGCGACATCGGCGAGCCGGTAGCGCTGCACCAGCATGCGCCGTTCCGGAGGCAGGCTGCCGACGTAGTCTGCGATCATCGCCTCGGCGAACGCATGAAAGCCGGCCTGCCGCTGAAGGTCCTGGTCGTGGTAGATCAGTGGTGGCTCGTCCTTGATGCGCGGTGTCTCACCTGACTGGAAGGTGAGCCTGGCGAACTCCTTAAGATGCGCCGAATCCGCCTCGGCCTTGCGGATGCGCTTGAGCGTGAGCTTCTTCAGCTCGTCATCGGGGTTGGCCAGCGCCAGCTTCTTCAGGTCGATGAACTCGTAATAGGCGTCGAGCACCGGCATCTCTGCGTAGCGGGCGACCTGCTGGCGGTAGCTGCGCGCTGCTGCGGCCGCGGCAGCGGTGCAGTCGGCCGGGGTGAACCCGTTGGCCCGCCCGGCGATGACGAAGCTCGCGGTGAGGCGGCGCACATCCCACTCCCAAGGTGCGACCGACACCTCGTCGAAGTCGTTGATGTCGAACACCAGCCGGCGCTCGGGCGTCGCGAAGCCGCCGAAGTTGACCAGGTGCGCGTCTCCGCATGCCACCACATCCAGGCCGATCTTCGGCAGGAAAGACAGGTCATGCGCCATGATCGCCGCAGCGCCCCGAAAGAACGCGAACGGGCTCGCCATCATCCGGCCATATCGGATCGGCACCAGTTCGGGCACACGACCAGCGCTGTTTGCAATCAGCAGGTCAATCGGATCGGCGCGGCCGTCGGCGACCTTCCAGCGCGCCAGCTCGCGCCGCGGGCTGAGCGAGCGAAGGCCGCGCCCCCGGGCCAGGCGCTCGGCATGCGGCAGTCCGTGCGACTGCTCTGGCAGATGCGCGACCTTGTGCGTCGCGGAAGGAGCGGCCAGCGAACCCGGTCCCTTTCTGGATGTCTTTGGGGGTGCCTTCTTGCACGCCTGCTGGCGCGCGGCCGGCTTGCGAGCGGTGACCGACGGTTTGCTTGCGATGATGACTCCCGTGACTGGCAGGTTGCGGCAGGGGCGCCCCGCGCGAGATGCTGCTCGATCGCGACTCGACCTGTCCAGAGCTTCTGCTGCCCACCCTGCCGGGAAGAGCGCCTCAGCGCACTCGCGCTGTCGAATCCATCGAGGCCTTGAGCGAGACGAGCGGTCCCTGCGGTACCTGGAC
Source organism: Bordetella parapertussis (assembly GCA_945877995.1). Classification (GTDB taxonomy): domain Bacteria; phylum Pseudomonadota; class Gammaproteobacteria; order Burkholderiales; family CAIKXV01; genus CAIKXV01. Next base: position 8,075 of record CAMDXD010000041.1, on the reverse strand, counting down.
GAGCCTGCTGTCGAGCCGCTCGAGCGCCGAGATGAGTCCCAACACCATTGCAAAGGATACGGCGAGCAGGGGTAACGTCCAGGGCCGGGAGGATCCGTTCAGCGAGCCGTGGTAGCCCACCCCGATCGAACCCAGCAGGATGACCGCGTAGAGGACCAGCCAGATGCCGATCGGCATGAGCGCCTCCAGCGCAACGGCGATTCGCGTCGACCGGACGTCGAACATCTCGTTGAGCGCTTCGATGTACAGCGCGGCAACGTCGGAGTTCAGGTCGCGCCGCCCTTCGGCGACCGCCATCCGCCAGAGCGCTTCCTGGATCGGTAACGATTCCTCCACCATCTGGCGAATCAGATCGGGATCGCCCTCCCGTGCCGCCTCCAGCGTGAGATCGACATACTTGCGGAACAGACCTGAGGCCTCCGCCTGCTGGGCCTCGGGCAGGAACGCCGAACGCAGGAAGGCCGTGCCGATCGCGTTGGCCTCTTCGCGCACCAGCGACTTCCGGTCTTCATAGCGATCGGCCACGAAGGCGAACGTGAGGGAGAGCAGAAATGCGATCAGCCCGAGCATCGCTCCGACGATGGTCGATGTCTGGCCCTCGTTCTCGGCGGTCCTGCGGGTATTCAGGCGCCCGAGCAGGCGGCCAGCCTCGAAGGCCAGCAGTACGAACACCAGCGTGAAGCCGGCGACAGCATACGGTGAGTACAGGTGGATTTCCACGGCGCGGCTGCGAAGGACGGGTCAGGCGGGATGCCCGAGGGTGCTCACCATCTGAACGTCGCCCCGAACATCGGCCCGTTCAAATTGAAGCTCTGGATCGATTGTCCCGACTTCATCTCGTAGTCGAGGTAACGCCACAGCGCTGTCAGCTCACCCCACGAATAGGAATAGCTCAAGCCTGCAGCGGCCTGCCATGTGAGCTTCGACTCGCCCGTGCCGACGTCGATATAGAAGGGCGCCGACCAGCGGCTGCCCTGGTCACCCAGCGCCACGCGTCCCTTGGCGCCGACGATTGCATCCCAGAGCGTGGACTTCACCTCCAGGTTGCCGGAGCGACCTGCCGATGCCATGGGTCCGAGGCTGCCGGCGATCGAGTAGCTGAGTTCCTGCTTCAACGAAAAAAGCCGGGTACCTCCGAACAGATCGAGCGTGAGGCCAGGATCGGGCAGCATGCGATACTCGCCTGCAATGGTCCAGACAAGCCCCTTCACCTGCAGCCCGAGCGACGCGGAGGTGCCTGCCGGGATGGCGGTGTTTCCGATGGTGAAGTCCTGGCTGCCTGCCTTGTCGGCAGAAGCATTCAGGTAGATGAGGTCACTGAACACGCCCCATTGCCCGTTATGGGCCCGTAACGTGCCCATGAACGCAAAGTCGAGGCTGTTCAGTATCTGCTCTGCCGATATGTCGACCGTGGATCCGCCTGCGGGCGCGGGAAACTGGGTCTTTCCCCCGATGGAGGGCAGATAACCGTAGACGGAGCCCGAGTACTGCCACGGGCCGGGCTGCCCTGGGGATTGCGCCAGGAGCGGCGTGGATACCGAGGCTGCGAGCGTCATGGTCATGGCAATGGCCGACCTGCGCAGACGACTCCGGTTTTCGAGCGTGTTCATCAGATGACTCCGCATTTTTCGCGATCACGAGCGGGCAAGTATCCGACCGGAGGCATGTCCCCGCAAGAGGGCCGGCAGACAGTCCCGGACCTGCACCAAAGTGCAGGCATGTCGGTTGGCGCGGACGTGCCCTGCAACCGAACGCCTAGGACTGGAATCGAGTCAGGCCGCTGCGCTCGCGCAACTGTTCGGCAAGCTGGCCGAGCTGCGCGGGTGACCTCACGTTGAGCTTGCTCATCAGGTTCGCCCTGTGCAGCTTGACGGTGCGCTCCGCGATGCCCAGGCTGCTTGCGATCTGCTTGTTCAGACTGCCGCCGATGATCAGGTCGAGCACCGCACGCTCGCGCGTGCTCAGGCTCGAGAGCAGCGCGCCGACGCGCAGCGCCTCGTCCCGGACCTTGCGCTGCGCCGCCTCCGATGCAAGCGCGGTCTCGATCGCCTTGAGCAGGACTGCGGATTCAACCGGCTTGGTAAGGAAATCGATCGCACCGGCTTTCATCGCCCGCACGCTGCTTGCAACATCCGCGTTGCCACTCAGGAAAACGATCGGCAACGAACGCTCGCGTTCGTTCAGCACGGCCTGCAGGTCCAGCCCGGAGGGTCCAGGCATGCGCAGGTCGAGCACCAGGCAGCCGGGCCGATCGGGCAACTCGTGCAGCAGGAAATCTCCGACCGATGCATGGCCGCGCGCATCGTACCCGGCTGCACCCAGCAGCCGCACAAGCGCGTTGCGCTGGCCATCATCGTCATCGACGACATGGATGAACGGGGCGGCGTTCATGCGTGCGGTATTCCCGCAGTGGGAGCATCGCAGGCCAGCGCGACGCATTCTGGCGAGGATATCGGCATCTTTACGCTCACAAGGGTACCTTCTTCAGCGTGTTCGGCCCATATGCGCCCGCCATGCGCATCGACCAGGGTTCTCGAAATCGACAGGCCCATGCCCATGCCGTCGGCCCGGGTGGTGAAGAACGACTCGAACAGCCGTGTACGGTGTTCGGCGGGGATGCCGTGGCCAAGGTCACGCACGCAGATCGTCACGCTGTGCGCATCGACCTTCAACGAGACCGATACCCGTTGGCGCCCGAGGGGGACGTCAGCGCAGGCGTCCAGTGCATTGAGCAACAGGTTGATCACGACCTGCTGCATCTGGATGCGGTCACCGGACAGGATCGTCCGTCCCTCAGGCACCAGGAACTCCAGCACGACATCGCGCAATTCAGCCTCGGGACGCATGATGGCTTCGACATCATGCAGCATGTCTTCGACGCCGAACGGGAGCTGTTCGACTTCGCGCTGCGCGAGCAATGCCCTGAGGCGCCGGATCACTTCGCTTGCGCGCAGATCGGCGCGGCGGATGTCGCTGATGATGTCTCGAAGCTCGGTGGCCGGCACGCTGCCCCTGGCATCCAGCATCATGATGGCGGCGTCCGCATTGTTCAGTATCGCGCCCAGCGGCTGGTTGATTTCATGGGCGATCGAGGCAGCCAGCTGGGCGCCGATCTGCAACCGGGTAGCATGCGCGAGTTCGGCGCGCTGCCTGAGGATGCTCGATTCAGCGCGCCGCCGCCGCCTGCGCTCGATGACAAGGCCTGCGGTCAGTGCACTCTGCAGCAGGAACAGAACCAGGGCGACGGTGGCCTCGCGCGCATACTGATCGAGGAATCCCGGTGCCTTGTAGTGTGCAATCAGATCAGGCTCGGCGCCGGTGGTCTGGATGCCCCAGCGCTCGACCTGTCGCCAGTCGACGTGCAGCGCCGTGGGCTGGGCTGCAGGCAGGCGTATCGACGCGGGGTCCTCGCCTGCCAGAAGCCGCTGGATGACCCCGCCTGCGATGATCCCCGCATCGACGAACGACGGCATGCGTCCACCGACCACGCCGGTGCCGATGAACGTGTCGTACGGCGCGTAGACCGGAACGGCCGACAGGGCCGCCAGATATCTCGCAGACTCGCGCGGGGACATCTCTGCGCCATCGCCGTTCATGAAATAGCCGGGGGAGAACACGATGGAATCGCCCTTCAGGGCGCCGAGACGGCGGACCAGTTCGGCATCCGGTACCCCTGCCAGGAACTCGAATGTCGCCCGTGGCTGGAAACGAACCATCTCGGCGCGCAAACGGGCTTCAAGCATCCGGTCGTAGGATGAGGCGCCGGTCACGATGACCACCTGCCGGGCCGTCGGATGCCAGCGCAGCGCCTGATCGATCGTGCCTGCAAGATCGTATTCGATCGGAACCCCGATGACATCGGCGGGCAGTGGCCCGAGCTGGGCGCTCGATACGGCGAGGTGCACGACAGGCACGCCGGGGAACAGCACGCTGCGATGCGCGAGAATGAAGGCGAGCGATTCCGGACCCGCAGCCACGATGATGCCTGGCCTGCGCGCCCGGTACTTCACGCGCAGGTAGTCGACCGTTGCGCGTTCGAAATCCGCACCCCTGAACCGGGGTGCGTCCAGGAACTCCTCGAAAAGGCTGCCGCGATGCCCCGGCGGCAATGACTGGCGCAGGCCGCGCTCGACCTCCACGTTCGCGGGCAGCAGGCGACCATTGGAGAACAGCACCAGCACGTTCGAGTCATCGGCCAGGACAGGACGCGGCGACAGCAGCACGGCCAACAGCACCAGCGCCTGGCAGCAGGCCCAGCCCGATCGGCGAATGATCCTGCGGATCGATTGCGCGCATGCCGGCAGGCTGGCGCCGCGGAGAACGAGCGCGCCCGGGCTGCCTGCGCGCCGCCTGATGCTTGTCACCATCGAGTCAGAATACCAAAGTGAAAGGGTGCATGCACCAAGGGGCAGCTGTTTTCCCCGATCGATAGGGTACCTTCGCTGACAATATGTTGTAGATTTCCGGCAGAAGCCGCGCTTCGACAGCGAGGCTCTATGCAGGGTGGAGACCGAGAATGAATGTGACCGTCAACAATGCATTGCGCCGGCTCTTTGCGATGCTTGGCATGCTGGCTCTGCTTGCGCTGCCCGCGCTGTCGAATGCACAGGCGCCTGAGCCTTTCCGGGACGAAGAGCTCGACCAGATGCTCGCGCCGATCGCGCTCTACCCGGATGCACTGCTGTCGCAGATCCTGATGGCCAGCACCTATCCGGCCGACGTCAAGGATGCCGCCGCCTGGTCGAAGGCCAATCCCAAGGTCAGTGGCGACGAGGCGGTGAAGCGGGTCGCAGGCCAGCCATGGGAGCCTTCGGTGCAGTCACTGGTGGCCTTCCCGCAGGTACTGGCGATGATGGCGGCCCGGCCCTCCGATGTGCAGCGGCTGGGCGACGCGTTCCTGGCGGACCCGGCACGCCTGATGGATCGCGTCCAGATCCTTCGCGCGAAGGCCAAGGCAGCCGGCAACCTGAAGAACACCGAGCAGCAACTCGTGGAACTCCAGAGCGATGCCGGCAAGCAGGTGATCGTGATCGTGCCGGCGCAGCCCCAGGTCGTCTACGTGCCCGTGTACCAGCCCACGGTCATGTACGGCCCGTGGCCATATGCCAGCTATCCACCCTACTACTGGCCACCGCCGCCCGCCTATTATCCGGGCGGCGTCTTCGTGGCCGGGGTGGTGTGGGGCGTGGCCATCAGCGGTGTCAGCAACTCCCTCTGGGGCGGCTTCAACTGGGGTCGCAACGACGTCAACATCAACGTCAACCGCTACAACAACATCAACGTCAACCGGCCCATCACGGTCAACAACAACCGGTTCGAACACAATGCCCAGCGGCGGCGAGACGTGCCCTATCGCGATGCCCGCAGTCGCGAACAGTTCGGCCGCAAGACCGACAGCACGATCGACCGCGACGCGTTTCGTGGCCGTGACGGCAAAGACGCCGATCGTGCACGCGCCGCAGAAGCCCTGAAGGCGCGCGGTGCCGACCCGGCCGAGGGACGAAGGCAGTTGAAGGGCGCGGATGCGGGCAGCGGGTCCGCGCGCGAACTGCGCTCCGATCGCGCCCCCGATCGCAGCGTGGATCGCACCCCCGATCGCAACCCGGACCGCACCCCGGTGCGCAACACTCAAGGCGCGCGCGCCGAACCGGTCAGCCAGGGCGCACTGGCCGGCGCACGCGACGGCGGCGCTGCCCGTGCCAACGCCGAACGCGGCCGCGCGAGTGCAGCGGCCATGCAAGGTGGCCATGGTGGCGGCGCGCGCGCAGCCGGCGCCGGTAGACACCGTTGAAGGCAGGAGCTCCGATGATGACAGGACACCCCACCGGCGACTTGCCCGCGGCAGCGTCGACACCGGTTCGAGCGACCCTTGCGCCGTGGCTGCGCCAGATTGCCGGCATCGCGGCGCTGGCCTGCATGCTGGCCGGGCATGGCGCTGCACTGGCGCAGGCACCGTATGCAACGGCCGAGGCGGCGGCCGATGCTCTGATAGAAGCCGTCGCCGCCAACGATCGGACGGCGCTGACGAAAGTACTGGGAAAAGACGCGCCGACCCTGGTGCCGCTCGATCGCATGGATCCCGCCGATGTGCGTGCCTTCGTAGACAAGGCCCGACAGACGCGCTCGGTCAGGATGCTCGATGGCCGCAAGGCCGAATTGTCAGTGGGTGCCGACGACTGGGTGCTGCCGATACCGCTGCTTCAGCGCACCGACGGACGCTGGCAGTTCGACGTGAGCGGCGGCCTGAGAGCCGTCCTGGAACAGCGTATCGGCAACAACGAGCGCTCGGCCATGCGGGCGATGCTGGCCTACCTGGACGCGCAGCGCGAGTACGCCACGGTCGACCGTATCGGCAGCGGCGCACTGCAGTACGCACGCCGCCTGGTCAGCAACCCGGGCAAGCGCGATGGTCTCATCTGGAGCCCCGATCTCGGCGACGAAAGCCCCCTGGGGCAGGCCTTCATCCCCAATCGGCCCGGGACGGGCTACCACGGCTACCACTTCCGGATCCTCACCGGACAGGGCCCGCAGGCGCCCGGTGGCGCCACGAGCTACCTGATCGGCGACCGGATGGTCAGCGGCTTTGCGCTGATCGCCTGGCCGGTCAGCTACGGCCAATCCGGCGTGATGTCCTTCATCGTGAACCACGATGGCGTGATCTACGAGCGCAACCTGGGGCCCAACGGCGCGAAGATCGCCGCCAGCATCCAGCGTTTCAACCCTGACTCGCGCTGGCGGCAGACCCAGCCGTGATCGGCCTGGCCGGCTTTGCCGGCCAGGCGCAAGGCATGGAGCGATGCACCTCAGTAAATGGTACTGAGGTACATGGAGGGCGTGGTCCCGGCCGTGCGCGGGCACCCGCTCACGGCGCCAGGCCGGTGCAGCATGGCCGCACTGCAGTCACAGCACCCACTGGCGCAGTGGGCAGGGCTCCGTGTTATCCTTCCGCGACTCGCGAGCAGCGGCAGCGCATCGGTCACCAGTCCCGCCACCCGCAAGCGCTGGGCAGCTTGCGCAGGCCGCGGGCGCGATCCCGCACAAGGATCAGGAGTAGCCATTGAAGCCTGTCTTCCGTCCGCTGCGTACGCAGTTCGCCGCTGAAGTCGCAGCGATCGACCTCATGCAACTGTACGACCCGGACACCCTGGCCGAACTGCGCGCCGGCATGGATCAGTACGGCGTGCTGGTGTTCCGCGACCAGACGTTCACCGATGCCGGACAGCTCGCCTTCGCCGAGCGCTTCGACGGCGTGCTGCATTCCAAGACCGGCATCTCGGCGCTGGGTCGCAACCGCCTGAACAACGAGGCGCTCGCTGACATCTCGAACGTCGACGACGAGGGAAACATCCGCCGCACCGACGACAGGCGCCGGATGTATTCGCTGGCCAACCGGCTCTGGCACACAGACGCGTCGTTCCAGGATCCCGCCGGCCGGTACTCGATGCTGTCTGCGCGCGTGGTACCGCCGTTCGACGCCGACACCGAGTTCGCCGACATGAAGTCGGCCTGGGACACGCTCGACGCCGCGACCCGAAGGCAGATCGACGGGCTGCATGTGCATCACTCGATCGCCTACTCGCGCCAGTCGCTCGGCTTCGAGTTCTCGCCCGAGGAACTGGACAACCTGAAGGGCGCCATCCATCCGCTGGTGCGCACCAACCCGCGCACCGGCCGGCGTTCACTGTATCTCGCCGCCCATGCGACCCGCATCATGGAGATGCCCGTGCCCGAAGGCCGCCTGCTGCTGCGCGACCTGATGGACCACGCCACGCAGCGCCAGTTCGTGCATGCCCATGCGTGGCGCCCGGGCGATCTGGTGATCTGGGACAACCTGGCCACGATGCACCGTGGCCGCCCGTTCGCAGACGGCGTCCATCGCCGCGAGCTGCGCCGGGTGACCACGCTCGATATCGAGCTTTCGCAGGCGGCACCGACCGCCTGACCGTACACCGAGAGGTGCAGCAGCTGGACCACGCGGTAGTTCCTGCGATCGGTGATTTCGCCACCCTGAGGCATGACCCCATGAAGAACCTCGCCGATCGCGTCGACCTCCGCTTCAATATCGTCCTGTTCGG
>CAMDXD010000040.1 GCA_945877995.1 Bordetella parapertussis | reverse complement strand
GACGGTACCGGCTTGTGCCGCGGCCGGCCACCAGCGATCCACCCGGTCGGCAGGCACGTCGAGCAGCACGCAATCGAAGCGCGCAGCGAGATCGGACAAGGTACGGGCGGCGGCAGCGCCGGCTGCCGGGTCGGCCGCCGCGGGTGCGTGGGCAGGGCCGAGCCTGGCCGCCGGCACCCAGGTCACGCCGCCGGCGGCATGCAGCAGTACCTCGTCGAGTCGGCGCTGGCCGGACAGCGCCTCGGCCAGGTCACCGCGCGGAAACAATCCGAACCAGCCGGCACCGCTGCGCAACTGCGGCTGTGCGTCGACCACCAGCACGGCATGTCCGCGCCGCGCCATCGCGCCTGCAGTCGCGGCGACCAGCGCGGTCTGTCCGATCCCGGCATCGCCACCGATGAACAGCGCACTGCGAAGCGTCGAGCCACCCAGCAGTCGGCGCAGGCTCGACGCCTGGTCTTCGCCCGGGCCGATCATCGCGAGATCCTCACCGGCTGCATGCGCGACGACGGACGATCCTGCGGCATCGGGTCACGCACCGGAGCCTCCGCTGGCGGCGACCAGGGCGAACTCGTCGCTGGCCGGGGTGAACGGGTTGGCGGCTTCACGGCCGCGCAACGCGCGATCGATCAGGTACAGCGGATTGGGCAGGTGCAGGTCTTCCGGCACGCGCTGGCCATTGGTCACGAAGCACACCGGCAGCCGATGGCGCAGCACCACATCGAGCACGCCGCCCAGCGAGACGGCCTCGTCGATCTTGGTCAGGATGCAGCCGTCGAGGCCGCCCCCCGCATAGCGGGTCGCGACGTCCTCCAGCGTGCCGCCCCCGGAAGCAGCCGACAGCAGCAGCAGCCGCCGTACGCCACGGCCCTCGCCGGACAGCAGCGCAGCCTGCTCGGCAAGCCGGCGATCGCGCTGGCTCATGCCCACCGTATCGATCAGCGTGAGGTGGCGCGCCGCCAGGTCGCCCAGCGCCATCTGCAGTTCGGGTTCGTCGCGCACCGCAATCACCGGGACGCCGAGGATGCGCCCATAGATACGCAACTGGTCGAGCGCGCCGATCCGGAAGCCGTCGGTGGTCAGCAGCGCAGCGCTGGAAGCCCCACGCGCGAGCACGCAGCGCGCAGCCAGCTTGGCGACCGTCGTGGTCTTGCCTACACCGGTCGGCCCGACCAGCGCGAACACGCCGCCCTGTTCGCAGGGGTCGACAGGCTGCAGCAGTGTCTTCAGCCGTTCGAACAGCAGGGCGCGTACCTGCCGCCAGGCAGTGTCGACCGGCGTATCGGGTGCCGGGGCGCCGCGGCCGGGCGCCCCGGCTGCGGCGGGTTCAGCGGCATGATCTCGGCTGACCGCCTCGGCGAGGTCGCGCGCGAGCAGCGTGCTGAAGCCGGCCGCGAGCAGCCGTCGCATCACCTCGGTCTCGACTGGCGAGCGCCGGGAACGCTCACCCCAGGCAAACCCGGCAAGCTGGTGCTCGACCAGCGAGCGCAGCGAGCGGACCTCGGCGGCGATCTCCGTGATCGCGCCTGCATCCGCGGCGCTGCGCGTCGCGACCGCCTGCTGCGCCACTGCCGGTGCCGGCTGCTCGGCAGGCGGTGCCATCGGCGCAGCTGGCATTACGGGCGCCGCAGCCGCCGGGCCGGGCGCCGCAGATCCGCGGGCGCCGGCCGGCACCTGCAGCGGCGGCCACGCTGCCGCCGGTGGCGCAGCGCGGCGCACGACATCGGGAAGGTCCGGATCGTCCGCGAGCGCGGCCTGGGTATAGGCATCGATCGCCGAACGCCGGAGCGGCTCGACCTCGGCCCGGGGCGGGAACGGCGCGGGCAGCATCGCCGGCTCGGCGCCGGATTCGATCATCGCCACCAGTTCGACACCGCCCGAGGGCAGCCGCCGGTTCGACAGGATCAGCGCATCGGCGCCCAGCGCATCGCGTACTTCGCGCAAGGCATCGCGGGTCGATTGCGCCTGAAAACGCCGGACGATCATCCCCGTCCTCCGAGCACCGCGACCACGCGGATGGTCTTGCTGTCAGGAATTTCCGAGTGCGAGATCACCTTGAGCTGGGGCACGGCACGCTTCAGGAACCGCATCAGCAGGGCGCGCAGTGCCGGTGCGACCAGCAGCACGGCCGGTTGTCCCGACTGTTCCTGGGTCTGGGTGAGCACCGCGGCCTGGCGCAGCAGGTTCTCCGCGAGCGAAGGCTCCAGGCCGGCGCCGTCGGCGTGCCGGTCCGCCTTGTCGCCGGCGCGTCCCTGGGTCATCTGAGTCAGCATCTGCTCGAGTGTGGGGTCGAGCGCGATTACCGGCAACTCCCCCGCGCCCGGGAACACCGACTGCATGATCGCTCGTCCCAGCGCGATGCGCACATGGCTGGTGAGCTCCTCGGCATCCTGCGTCTTCGCACCGTGCTCGGCCAGCGATTCGATGATCGTCCGCATGTCGCGGATATGGACCCCGTCGGACAGCAGGTTCTGCAACACGCGCTGCACGACCGTGAGGTTGAGCACCCTCGGCACGAGGTCTTCCACCAGCTTGGGCGAATCCTTCGCGATATGGTCGAGCAGCGCCTGCGTCTCTTCCCGGCCGAGCAGCTCGTGCGCATTCGACTGGATCATGTTCGACAGGTGGGTCGCCACCACGGTCCCGGCGTCGACCACCGTGTAGCCGAGGCTCTGCGCCTGGTCGCGCTGGCCGGCATCGATCCAGGTGGCGGGCAGCCCGAATGCAGGATCCTTCGTCGCCGTGCCCTGCAGGTTGCCCAGTACCCGCCCGGGATTGATCGCCAGGAACATGCCGGGGAACACCTCGCCGGTACCGGCATCCACGCCCTTGAGAAGGATCCGGTAGGCGTTGGGCCGCAGTTCGAGGTTGTCCCGGATGTGAACCGCGGGCACCAGGAAGCCAAGGTCCTGCGCGACCTTCTTGCGGATGCCGCGGATGCGCTTGAGCAGTTCGCCGTCCTGGGCGCGGTCGACCAGCGGGATCAGCCGGTAGCCGACCTCCAGGCCGAGCATGTCGACCGGCACCACGTCGTTCCAGCCGACCTCGGCCGCCTCCGCCCTCGGCGGCGGCGGCGGTGGCGGCAACGCCGCGGCCTGCTCCTGCTTCTGCGCGGTGTACCAGCCGATCCAGCCCAAGCCGCCGGCGATCGCGAGGAAGGCCAGGTTGGGCATGCCGGGGATCACCCCGACCAGCCCGATCATGCCGGCGGTGATGTAGAGCACCTGCGGCCGGTTGAACATCTGCCCGATGAACTGGTCGGACAGGTCCTGCTCGCTGCCGGCGCGGCTGACCACGATGCCGGCGGCGGTGGAGATCACGAGCCCCGGGATCTGCGCGACCAGGCCGTCGCCGATGGTCAGGAGCACATACGCGCTGGCCGCGTCGCTGAAGCCCATGTTGTGCTGGAGCATGCCGATCAGCAGCCCGCCGACGATGTTGATCACGACGATCAGGATGCCGGCGATCGCATCGCCTCGGACGAACTTCGACGCACCGTCCATCGACCCGTAGAAGTCGGCCTCGGCGGCGATCGCCTGGCGCCGCGCGCGGGCCTCGTCCTCGCGGATCAGCCCGGCGTTCAGGTCGGCGTCGATCGCCATCTGCTTGCCCGGCATCGCATCGAGCGTGAAGCGCGCCGCGACCTCGGCGATGCGGCCCGCGCCCTTGGTGATCACCACGAAATTGATCACCACCAGGATGACGAACACGATCAGGCCGACCGCGTAGTTGCCGCCGATCAGGAAGTGACCGAAGGCCTCGATCACCTGGCCGGCGGCATCCGGCCCGGTGTGCCCTTCGAGCAGGATGACCCGCGTGGATGCGACGTTGAGCGACAGCCGCAGCAGCGTGGTGACCAGCAGGATGGTCGGGAACACCGAGAATTCGAGCGGCTTCAGCGTGTACAGCGCGACCAGCAGCACGATCATCGACAGCGCGATGTTGAACGTGAACAGCAGGTCGAGCAGTAACGTCGGCAGTGGCAGGACCATCATCGCCAGCACGAGGATGACCAGTATGGGCGCCGCGGCGCGCGTCCACTGCGAGCCCGCAGGCTGGCCGCCCGGCAGGGCCACGGCCCCGCCCGGGCCTGGCGGCAGGGCGCTCATCGGTCAGCTCCCGGGGCAGGCATCAGGCACCCCCACGCACCGGGGCCGGCTGCAACGCCGGCACGGCCTCTGCTTCAGTGTCCGGCCCCGGGTCGAGGTCGGCAGGAACGTCCAGCAGCGTCGGCGCACCCGGCAGTACCGAGCCATAGCCGCGCGCGAGGCGCAGCTGGTAAACCCAGGCCAGCACCTCGGCGACCGCAGCGTAGAGCGCCGCCGGGACACCGTCGCCGACTTCGGCATGCCGATGGAGCGCACGCGCGAGCGGCGGCGCGCTCAGCACCGGCACGCCGTTCTCGCGCGCGAGGTCGATGATGCGGCTGGCGATCTCGCGCGTGCCCTTGGCCACCACCTGCGGCGCGCGCATGCGACCCTCGAGGTACTGTAGGGCCACCGCGTAGTGCGTCGGGTTGGTGACCACCACGTCCGCCTTGGGCACCGCCGACATCATGCGGCGGCGTGCCATCTCGCGCTGCATCGCCCGGATCCGCCCCTTGACCTCGGGGTTTCCCTCGGTCTCCTTGCCCTCCTGGCGCACCTCTTCCTTGGTCATGCGCAGCTGCTGCACGTGGTTCCATATCTGGAACGGCACGTCGATCGCGACGATCAGCAGCATCGCGAGCATCACGGCGACGAATGCATCGGTCATCATCGACCCGACGTGCGTGAGCGCGGTCTCGATCGGCTCCAGCGCGAGCATCGCCATAGCGTCCTTCTGCTTCCAGAGCATCACCACCACGACCGCGCCCAGCAGGACCATCTTCAGGATGGCCTTGAGCAGTTCGACCGCGCCGTGCCAGGAAAACGTACGCCCGAGGTTCGTCACCGGCGACAGTCGGCTCAGCTTCGGCTGCAGCGCATCCGCGCTGAACAGCCAGCCGGACAGCAGCATCGGCGCGAGAAGTGCGGCCAGTACCGAGGCGACGAACAGGGGCGCCATCACCCAGAGCGCGCCGACCATCGTTTCGTAGAGCCGGGAAAGCGCGATGCCGACATCAAATGCGCTGGCACGGTCGAGTTGCAGGCCGCTGGCGAACAACGTGCGCATGCCATCGATGAGCGTTGCGCCGGCAAAAAGAAGAAGACCTCCGGACACCAACAGCGAAGAGAAGCTGTTGAGCTCAGTCGAACGGGCGACCTGTCCTTGCTCGCGCGCCTGTTCGAGGCGGCGGGAGCTGGCTGGTTCTGTCTTTTCGAGATCGCTCTGCTGCGATTCCGCCATGGCTGTTCAAGTCGTTTTGACATAGTAGCATGCAACGAAGCCACGAAAACCCCCGCACCCGACGCGTGGCACGCGTTCGTGCTAACTTCTTCCGGGCCTGCAGTGTCCGTTGCAGCGCCCTCCCTGCCCCATTACCCAGACAGGCCGGCAACCCCGGCGCAAACGCCATGCCAGACCAGCGCGACCCGGTCCGCTCAGAACTGTTCCCGCCGATCGAGCCCTACTCAAGCGGCATGCTCGCGCTCGACGGCCGGCATCGAATGCACTGGGAGCAGTCCGGCAATCCGTCCGGCGTGCCGGTCGTGTTCCTGCATGGCGGCCCGGGGGCAGGCAGTTCGCCCGAACACCGGCGCTTCTTCAATCCGGCGTTCTACCGGATCGTCGTCCTCGACCAGCGCGGTGCGGGCCGTTCGCTGCCGCACGGCGACCTGGTCGACAACACGACCCCGCTGCTCATCGCCGACCTGGATCAACTGCGCACGCACCTGAACATCGACCGCTGGCTGGTGTTCGGAGGGTCATGGGGAAGCACGCTCGCGCTGGCCTATGCCCAGGCGCACCCGGAACGCTGCCATGGACTGATCCTGCGCGGCATCTTCCTGTGCCGCGATTCGGAGATCGAGTGGTTCCTGTACGGGCTGAAGGCAATCTTCCCGGAAGCCTGGCGCGCGTTCACCGCGCAGTTGAGCGCCGCCGAGCGGGAAGACATCCTCGCGTCCTACCATCGCCGTCTGATCGACCCGTCGCCTGCGGTGCACATGCCGGCAGCGCGCGCGTGGAGCGTGTACGAAGGCAGCTGCTCCACGCTGCTGCCCAGCCCGGAGACGGTTTCGTACTTCTCCGGCGACAGCGTTGCACTAGGCCTCGCCCGGATCGAAGCGCACTATTTCATCAACCGCATCTTCCTCACCGATAACGCGCTGCTCGACAACATCGGGCGCATCCGGCACCTGCCGGGCGTGATCGTCCAGGGGCGGTATGATGCCGTCTGTCCGATCGTCAGCGCGGACGACCTGCATCAGGCATGGCCGGAAGCCCAGTACGTCGTCGTTCCCGATGCCGGACACTCGGCATGGGAGAGCGGCATCCGGGCGGAACTGGTGCGCGCGACCGAACGCTTCCGGCTGCGGCTGGCCGGCTGACTGCGAATCCGGCAGTCACGCCGGGTGAGGCGCAGCTGGCGCATCAAGGCGCAGGCTGCCCATTGACCGGACAGGTATGACGCAGGCTGACGCAGCCCGACGCAGCCCTTCCCGGAATCCAACCGCCCGAACGCACACCGCACACCAGCGCACCGAACAGATGGAGTCAAGTCAAGCATGAAGCTCTACACCTACAAGGCAGCCGCTGGCGCGGCATCCACGGTTGGCGTCCTCGAGGCCGATGGCATCCATCTGGTCGATCTCGCGGCAACCGCCGCTGCCGGGGGCGCGGCGCTGCCGTTCGACCCGACGAGCATGCAGTCGCTCATCGATGCGGGCGCGCCCGGCCTCGCCGCGGTGTCGGCGCTGGCTTCGCATGCGAAGGCGGTACGCATCGCACTGTCGGCGGTGGCCCTGTGCGCGCCGCTGCCGCGCCTGCTGCGCAACGTGTACTGCGTGGGCTGGAACTACCTCGACCATTTCAACGAGGGTGCGGCCCATCGCAAGACCGCGGTCGAACTGCCCGACCACCCGGCGCTGTTCACCAAGGCGTCGAACGCCCTGAACGGGCCCTTCGACCCGATCCCGTACAACGCCGAGGTCAGCGAGAAGATCGACTGGGAATGCGAGATGGGCATGATCATCGGCCGGCGCGGACGCAACATCCCGGAAGCCGACGCGATGTCCCACGTGTTCGGCTACACCGTCCTGAACGATGTCACCGCGCGCGACATGCAGCGCTACCACGGCGGGCAGTGGTTCAAGGGCAAGAGCCTGGACGGCAGCTGCCCGATCGGGCCGTGCATCGTGACGGCCGATTCGATCCAGCCCGAGTCGCTCGACATCTTCACCCGCGTCAACGGCGTCGTGAAGCAGGAATCCAATACTCGCCACCTGTTCTTCAAGCTGCCGCGGCTGATCGCCGAGCTGTCGCGGGGGCTCACGCTCGAGCCCGGCGACCTGATCGCTACCGGTACGCCGCAGGGCGTGGGTTACGCCCGCACGCCACCTGAATTCCTGAAGCCCGGTGACGTACTCGAGACCGAAGTACAGGGCATCGGCGTGATCCGCAATCCGATCGTCGCAGTGAACGACTGAACCCGGGCAGCCGACCCCGGCTGCACCCCGGCATCAGTCGCGTTTTCGTCAGGAGTAATCGGACATGCGTACCGAAGTTCATGTGCACGGCACCGTAGTGCTGGTCGAAGGTGTTTCCATCGGCCAGGTAGAGGGTGCCCTCCGCCCCTGGCTCGACTACCTCGACTGCGCGTCGATCAAGGAAGCCCGCAGCCTCGAGCAGGATGAGTCCGGCATCGTTTTCGACCGCAAGCGGTTCCTGCTCGAGATCTGCTGGACCGGGGACGTCGGCCGCAACTTCCAGGGCGTGCTCGGTGATGCACTGGCCGGCCTGGGACCGCTGGCCGAGGAAGCCTCGACGGTCGAGATCACCTACTTCCACGACAAGGGAGACGAGGTGCAACTGATGTTCGTCGGTCCGACGCCGCAGGCGATCCACGACATGCAACGGCGCCTGATGGTCGAGGAAGTGTCCAACCTGCTCGGCCGCCAGTTCGGTGCCGAGGACGTATCCCAGGTCGGGGCACTGATCAACAAGCTGTTTGCCGAAGACTGGACACGCAAGCAGGCGGCCGGCGAGAGCGGGCTTGCCAGCGCGACGCAACCCCATACGCGGCCCAAGCAGTTGCATTGACCGCCGCGGGCGGGTGCGCTCAGACCGCTGCGCTCACCCGGAACGGCGTCGGATCGTCCGTCCGGCGGCGCTCGCCCCGACGATCGCGGCCGCTACGTGTGTCCAGCATCACCGGTACCTGAAGCCTGCGCCTGTCGGGGCCTGCCCGGCGTGAGCCCTGCCGGCGCTCCGCCGGTGGCAGCCCACCCTGAAGTGGCTGCGCGGCCGGTTGCCCCCGGGACATGCCCGGGATCGCCGACTGGCCGGGGCCGGAAGTACCGGCCGCCGCCACGCCAGCGACGTCGCGGCGGGCGACTGCGGCGACCTTCTGTGAGGGTATGGTCGGAAACTGCATCGTGGCGTGTCGGGCTGGAATGGACAAGGAACCGGGCGCTGCATCGCCCCTGCACGAAGGCTACCGCGGTTTCGAACCCACCGCAGCATGACTGGTTATCGACTCCAGTGCGGACTTCTGAACCTCGAGCGTCTTCATCGTCATCTGGATGAAGCCGACGTTCATCTTCAGCCAGTTCTCGACTGCCTGCAGTTCATTGATCCGGCGCTCGATCTCCTTCAGGTCGGCGGTCGGGGTGAACATCGCCGGCATGCCCGGGAAGCCTGGCATCGGAGTCGTCGCGGACATCGTGGCCATCCCGGGCAGGCCGCAAGCCTCGGGCGACCACATCTTGCGGACCCATTCGAAGAACTCGCTGGTCTGGTCGGTGGAATCAGCCATTCAGGCCTCCTGCGACGATGGGAATACGGATACGGACGAGGGTCGGATTGGGTACTCTACCCGCAACGAGGAATGCACCGGAACCCATGGATGACATTGTCGCGCGGGCGATGGCCCGATGGCCGGATGTTCCGGCGGTTTACGGCTGGTTGCGCCTCGACCGCCGGGGACGATGGCTGGTGAAGGACGAGCCGATCGGCCATCGACCGACGGTGGACTTCATCGGCCGCAACTACCACTGCGACGCGCAGGGACGGCACTTCTTCCAGAACGGCCCGCAGCGGGTCTTCGTAGACATCGACCATTTTCCCCACGTGCTCTGGCTGGACGGCAGGGCTGGCAGCCAGGCAGCCCTGGTCACCCACGCGGGCGCCTCGGTCGCGCAGCCGTACCGGGCGTGGATCGACCCTGCCGAGGGCGTGGTCGTCGAGTTCGCATGGACCGGCTCGGCCATGCCCGCGCTCGGAAGCGTGCTCGACCGTGACCTGCCGGCGCTGGTCGACTGCTTCACCTGCGCGGATGGCCGTGCACTCGACGCGGGTGGCTGGGAGCGACTGCTGGAAGGACGCGCCCCGGACGCGCGGCTGTCGGTTGGCGACGCCCTCCTGCCGGTGGCAAGCCTGCCGCCGCTGGACTCGTTTTCATTCGTCCGCGCACCGCGCCCGGCACCGGGTGAGGATGCCTGCACCTGACACCGTCCCCGTTACGAGAAGGATTGTCCGCATGACCCAGATGCACCCGCCCTCCGTCGCCATCATCGGCGCCGGCCTGTCCGGCCTTACCTGCGCGCGCACCCTGCAGGACGCGGGGTTCCACGTACAGGTGTTCGACAAGTCGCGGGGGGTCGGCGGCCGGCTCGCGACACGGCGTACCGATCATGGCTCGTTCGACCACGGAGCACAGTACTTCACCGCCCGGGATCCACGTTTCCGCGAGCGCGTGGCGCAATGGGTGGCGCAGGGGCTCGCAGCACCATGGGCGCCCGCGCTGGTGGCCATCGACATGGCGGGCGGGCGCCCCGTGCGCACCGCCGTCGGAGACGCAACGCTGCGCTATGTCGGCGTGCCGGCAATGAATCGCATCGGCCACACGCTCGCCGACGGCATCGATGTGCGCACCGACTGCACGGTCACCGCCGCACGCCGCGTCGCGGGCGCCGGGCACCGGGAACAGTGGCAGCTCTCCGGCACCGACAGCAAGGGTGCCGCCGTGGCAATGGAAGGCGGCTTCGACTGGCTGGTCGCCGCAACCCCTTCCCCGCAGGCTGCCCTGCTCCTGGGCGAAGCTGCTGGCCTGCAGGCGCAGGCCCGCGCGCTGCCGATGGTGCCGTGCTGGGCGGTGCTGGCCTCGTTCGACACACCGGTCGAGGCCGGCTTCGATGCGGCCTTCGTCAACGGCTCGGCACTCACCTGGATCGCACGCAACAATACCAAGCCGGGCCGTGATCCCGGCGCGGAATGCTGGGTCCTGCACGCTGCGCGCGACTGGAGCGAAACGGCCCTTGAAGATCCGGCCGAAGCGGTCTGCGCGCGCATGCTGGCGGAGTTCAGCCGCGTCACCGGATGCAGCCGCGCGCCGCTGACCGCACGGGCGCATCGCTGGCGCTACTCCGGTCCTGGTGCCCGGACCGACCTCGCCTGCCTGTTCGATGCCGCAAGCAGCGCGGGTGCGTGTGGCGACTGGCTCGCCGGATCCAGGGTCGAGGGCGCATGCCTCAGCGGCCTGGAACTGGCCGGACGCATCCTCGACGCAGTGCGCTGATCGGCCATGCCGGGTGGCAACGACTGCGCAGGATGCACGACGACGGGCCGGTGATGGTGTGGCATAGTCACGGCGGCGAAAGGCGCAGCCATCCCGGCCAGCGCAATTACCACGAGGAGGTACAGCATGCTAACCATGGTCAGGGCGGTGTCTGCCGCTGCAGTGTTGTCGATCGCATCCGTTGCGATGCCACTCGCGGCGCATGCCGCGGAAGACGCGCGCACGAAGCAGCAGGAGCTGATGGGTAGCTGCAACCGGATGGCTGCGCAGAAGGAAGTGAAGGGCGACGACCGCAAGAAGTTCATGAGCGCCTGCCTGAAGGGCGAGGTCCCGGTGGCGCCAGCTCGCACGCCGCAGCAGGAACGCATGGCCAATTGCAACACCGAGGCCGGAACCAAGGCGCTGAAGGGCGACGACCGCAAGACATTCATGAGCAATTGTCTAAAGGGGTAGCAGAGCCCTTCAGTGCACAGGCTGAACGCTGGGCATGGGGCTGGTCTGGCGGAGGCTATCGCCCCATAAACAAGCACTTCTCACGAAAAACAGAACGCATTCCCGACCGTTTCATAGGGTTAATGCAAGCCTCTTTCGCACACTCACCCCTGAAATTAATATCTCTTCGAATCAAGGTCTTACGTTGATTCTCAGAGAAATCGGACGGTGAAGATAGGCGCGGTTCGGTCGGTCTGCTATTCTTTTCTTGCAGCCCACAAGGCTGGCGGAAGCAACTCCAGACTGTCAGATTCGTCGTTCTCGATCAGGCGACCGCCGATATAAACATATCGGTAGTCGCCTGAAAGACGGGTCGGCAGAGCTTCGAAATCGCGGCTGGTCAACGCCCGAATATCGGGAAGGGCCAGGCTCCCGGCACGGTAACCGGCCGGGGCGCTGCGAGTGATGAAGCAGGCGCTGTAACCGGGTTGACCATAGTTGCCGTCGCGGGCTTCGCTATCGACTTCCCAACTGCAGGCTTTTCCGGAGTTCTGGCGACCGCTGGTCCTGGGGCTGCCTTTTTTGGTGCAATGCGCCTGGGTGCCGCGGCCTTCGAAGCCACCGGCATTACCACGGTCGGCGCCATCGGTTTCGATGCCGAAGCCACGACCTGCCTGGGCACCGCCTTCACTGCCGGTTTCGCAACAGCCTTCGCTATCGGCTTCACCACCGCAGGCGGCGCAGGCGCGCGTACGGAGGCCCTGCCGACCGCTTCCTTGGCACCCTTGCCGGCTGCTTTGCTGTCGCCTTTCTTCGCGGTCTTCTTCGCTGCCTTCCGGGCAACCTTCTTCTCCGCCTTGGCGGTCGATTTCTTCGCGACCTTCTTCGCGGCTTTGCTGACCACTTTCTTCGCGCCCTTCGCAAGCGTCTTCTTCGGCGCCACTTTCTTGGCCGGCGTGCGTACGACCTTCGCAACCTTCCTGGCCGCCTTGCGGGTCGCTTTCTTCGCGACCTTCTTCGCGACCTTCTTGGCGACCTTCTTCACCGCCTTCTTGGCGGCTACGCGTCCCGGAGCCTTCCCCGTCGCCTTCTTGGCAACCGGTCGTCCTGATTTCTTCGCCGTGGACTTGCGTGCAACCTTCTTAGCGACTTTCTTGGCCATCAGTGACTCCCGCTGTGAGAACTGGGGTGGATTAACGAGCGCACTTCATTCCCAGGACAGTGCGCCGCCGGTCTGGTACTCGATAACCCGTGCCTCGAAGAAGTTGCGTTCCTTCTTGAGGTCCATCATTTCGCTCATCCAGGGGAAAGGATTATTCGCACCGGGGAAAAGAGGCTCGAGTCCGATCTGCTGGCATCGACGGTTGGAGATGTACCGCAGATACTCCTTGAACATCGGTGCATTCAGGCCGAGCACGCCGCGCGGCATCGTGTCTTCCGCGTAGCGGTACTCGAGTTCGACAGCGGTATTCATCAGCTGCCGCATCTCTTCACGGAACTCCGGCGTCCAGAGATGCGGGTTCTCGGCCTTCACCGTGTTGATCAGGTCGATACCGAAGTTGCAGTGCATCGACTCATCGCGAAGGATGTACTGGTACTGCTCCGCCGCGCCCGTCATTTTGTTCTGGCGTCCGAGTGCCAGGATCTGCACGAAGCCCACGTAGAAGAACAGGCCTTCCATGATGCAGGCGAAGACGATCAGGCTCTTGAGCAGCTTCTGGTCGGCCTCTGGCGTCCCGGTGCGAAAGGCCGGGTTGGTCAGCGTGTCGATGAAGGGAATCAGGAACTCGTCCTTTGCCCGGATCGAAGCGACCTCGTGGTAGGCGTTGAACACCTCGCTTTCGTCGAGGCCGAGCGACTCGACGATGTACTGGTAGGCGTGCGTGTGGATCGCCTCCTCGAACGCCTGGCGCAGCAGGTACTGCCGGCATTCCGGCGCCGTGATGTGACGATAAGTACCCAGTACGATGTTGTTCGCGGCGAGCGAATCTGCGGTCACGAAGAAGCCGAGGTTGCGTTTGACCAGCCTGCGCTCGTCCTCGGTCAGGCCGTTGGGATCCTTCCAGAGGGCGATATCGCGGCTCATCTGGATCTCCTGTGGCATCCAGTGGTTCGCGCAGGCGTCGAGGTACTTCTTCCATGCCCATTCGTACTTGAACGGGACCAGCTGGTTCACGTCGGTCTGACCGTTGATGATCCGCTTGTCGTCCGCAGATACGCGGCGCGCCGTCGAGGCAACCGCTGCCGTGGCGGCCGCTGGTGCCTCGGCCGTGTCGAGTGCGCGCCCGATCGCCCGCTGGGCCAGCTGTTGCCCGGCCGTGGCGCCGAAATCTTCTTCGAATGAAAGCATGAGTCTCTTTTCCTTGTGAATCAGTCGATCGCCAGGGTCACTGGCAAGCTTCGCAATCAGGGTTGTCGATGGAGCAGAACTTTGCGTCGGTGGCCGGCAGCGGATCGGCGGGTGCCGCCATCGCACCGCCCGCAGCGCCGCCATTCACCGCGACCGCATTGAGCTGGCCGGCCTTGCCCGTGGACTTCTCGGCTGACGTGGCGCCGATCGTACGCAGGTAGTAGGTGGTCTTGAGGCCACGCAGCCACGCCAGCTTGTAGGTGTCGTCGAGCCGCTTGCCCGACGCGCCGGCCATGTAGATGTTCAGCGACTGCGACTGGTCGATCCACTTCTGGCGCCGGGCCGCGGCCTCGACCAGCCACGACGGATCGACCTCGAAAGCGGTCGCATACAGGCCGCGCACTTCGGCCGGGATGCGGTCGATCTTCGCAAGGCTGCCATCGAAGTACTTGAGGTCGGAAATCATCACCTCGTCCCACATGCCGAGCTTCTTCAGGTCGCGTACGAGGTACTCGTTGACCACGGTGAACTCGCCCGACAGGTTCGACTTCACATACAGGTTCTGGAAGGTCGGCTCGATGCACTGCGACACGCCGGTGATGTTGGCGATGGTGGCGGTCGGGGCGATCGCCATCGTGTTCGAGTTGCGCATCCCGTGGCGCGCGATCCGCGCGCGCAGCGCATCCCAGTCGAGGGTGGCCGACTCGTCGCACTCGACGAAACCGCCCCGCTCCTCGCGCAACAACCGGATCGTGTCGATCGGCAGGATGCCGCGGTCCCAGAGGGAGCCCTTGAACGTCGCGTAACGGCCTCGCTCGGCGGCGAGCTCGGTCGACGCCCAGATCGCATAGTACGAAATGGCCTCCATCGAGCGATCGGCGAATTCGACCGCTTCCTGCGACGCGGTCGGGATACGCAGCTCGTGCAGGCAGTCCTGGAAGCCCATCAGACCGATGCCGACCGGACGGTGCTTCATGTTGGAGTTGCGCGCCTTGTTGACCGCGTAGTAGTTCAGGTCGATCACGTTGTCGAGCATGCGCATCGCGACGTTGATCGTACGCTGCAGCTTCTCGTGGTCGATGACCTCCTTGCCGCCGTCGAGCTTGAGGTGCGCCTTCAGGTTCACCGACCCCAGGTTGCACACCGCGGTCTCCGCATCGCTCGTGTTCAGCGTGATCTCGGTGCAGAGGTTGGAGCTGTGCACCACCCCCACGTGCTGCTGCGGCGAACGGATGTTGCACGGATCCTTGAAGGTGATCCAGGGATGGCCCGTCTCGAACAGCATCGAGAGCATCTTCCGCCATAGTTGCAGCGCCGGGATCTTCTTGAACAGCCGGATCTCCCCGGCGGCCGCCTTGTCCTCGTAGCGCAGGTAGGCCTTCTCGAACGCAGCACCAACTTTTTCATGCAGGTCGGACACATCGGCCGGCGAGAACAGCGTCCACTCGCCTGCGTTCATCACCCGCTTCATGAAAAGATCGGGGATCCAGTTTGCCGTGTTCATGTCGTGCGTACGGCGACGGTCATCGCCGGTGTTCTTGCGCAGTTCGAGGAACTCTTCGATGTCCAGGTGCCAGGTCTCGAGGTAGGAGCACACCGCCCCCTTGCGCTTGCCGCCCTGGTTCACCGCGACGGCGGTGTCGTTCACCACCTTGAGGAACGGGACCACGCCCTGGCTCTTGCCGTTGGTGCCCTTGATGTGCGAGCCGAGCGCGCGCACCGGCGTCCAGTCGTTGCCCAGACCACCGGCGAACTTCTGGAGCATCGCGTTTTCCTTGATGGCCTCGTAGATGCCGTCGAGGTTGTCGGCGACGGTGGTCAGGTAGCAGGACGACATCTGGCTGTGCCGGGTACCCGAGTTGAACAGCGTCGGCGTCGAGCTCATGTAGTCGAACGACGACAGCACGTTGTAGAACTCGATCGCCCGTGCCTCGCGGTCGATCTCGCCCAGCGCCAGCCCCATCGCGACGCGCATGAAGAACGTCTGCGGCATCTCGATCCGGCGTTCGTCGATGTGCAGGAAGTACCGGTCGTACAGGATCTGCAGGCCGAGGTAGTCGAACTTCAGGTCGTTGTCGGCGATCAGCGCGCGGCCGAGGCGTTCGAGGTCGTACTGACCGAGGCGCTCGTCGAGCAGTTGTGCCGCGACCCCTTCACGGATCAGGCGCGGAAAGGCCAGCGCGTAGCCCTCCTTCATCTGGACATGGGTCCTCTCCTCGCCCAGCGTCTCGATGCGCAGGTCAGCATCAATGCCCTGCCCATTAACCCATGCAAACTTCTGGACTTCAATTTACTCAACCTGGCAGCAAGTGAAAAGTACATTGGCAGCCGGATCTCGACGGTGCGCAGGCGCCAATACAGATCTTCACGGAAGGTGCCGTCTG
>CAMDXD010000039.1 GCA_945877995.1 Bordetella parapertussis | reverse complement strand
GCCTCGGTTGGAAGCACGCTGCTCGACTGGCTGGAACGGCACACGCTCCCGGCCGAGCGCCAGTTCGCCGACGCCGCACATGCACGCTCCACCTCGGCGTTCTTCCTCGACGAGCTCGCGCGCAACGGCACCACGACGGCGCTGGTGTTCGGCACCGTGCACCGGACATCGATCGACGCACTGTTCGAGGAGGCGAGCGCGCGCAACCTGCGGCTGGTCGCCGGCAAGGCGATGATGGATCGCAACTGTCCGGACGACCTGCGCGACACCGCGCAATCGGCCTACGATGAATCGTCCGCGCTGATCGAGCGCTGGCACGGCAGCGGCCGGCTCGGCTATGCGATCACGCCGCGCTTCGCCTGCACCTCGTCCGACGCGCAGCTGGCGCTCGCCGGGCAACTGGCCGCCGAGCATCCGGACGTGCTGGTGCAGGGCCATGTGGCGGAGAACCTCGCCGAGGTCGCCTGGGTACGGTCGCTGTTCCCGAGCGCGCGCAGCTACCTCGACGTGTACGAAGGGCATGGCCTGCTGCGCCACTCGGTCTACGCGCACTGCATACACCTCGACACCGAAGACCGTCGGCGCATGTCGCTGGCACGGGCCGCGGTGGCGTTCTGCCCCACCTCCAACCTGTTCCTGGGCAGCGGGCTGTTCGACCTCGCCGCGGCCGATGCGGCCGGGGTGCAGGTGAGCATCGCCACCGACGTCGGCGGCGGCACCAGCTTCAGCATGCTGCGCACCCTGGCCGAAGCCTACAAGGTCGTGCGCATGACGGGCCAGGACCTGTCCGCGCATCGGGCGTTCTACTTCGCGACGCTCGGCGGCGCACGCGCCCTCGGGCTCGACGACCGGATCGGCAGCTTCCTGCCCGGCCGCGAGGCGGACTTCGTCGTGCTGGATCCGGCGGCGAGCGCGCTCGGTGCACGGCGCGATGCGTTGACGCGCACGCTCGAAGAGCGGCTGTTCGCGCTGATGATGCTCGGCGACGACCGCAACGTGCGGCAGACCTACATCATGGGCGTGCCTGCGATCGCCCACCCAAGTGCCGGCAAGGGTGCAGGTCTGCCCGGTGCGGTAGCGTTGAACCACTAAGTCACTTGCTCGCGCCGGGCGGCGTTGGTATCAGCCGGCTTCCGCGCGACTACGAAGGTTCTTGGCTTCGCGCAACAGGTTCGGGACATGCCTCGTGGCCGCCTCCCAGACGATCCGGGGCCAGTCACGCGACACGAACCAGGTCCTTCTGCACATGCTGCCGCGCACGGGGCTTGAGGCCTCGCTCGGTCACGAGGTCCACCGTGCGGCCCAGCAGCGCCTGAAGGTAGTCCTGCAACTTGAAATAGCCGTCGTAGGTCGCATCCCCGTCGAACTCGACGAGCAAGTCTACGTCGCTGTCTTCCCGCAACTGGTCGCGGGCAGCCGATCCGAACAGGCTCAGCTGCTTCACGCCAAAGCGTTGCGCAAGCTCTTGGCGATGGGCAGACAACAAGCGAAGTATCTGATCTCGATCCGGGACCATCATGCCTCCATGACAGGAGTTTAGCCCAACACCGATCGCCAGCCCGCATCGCCGGCGCCAGGCCAACTCGATATACTTTGCCCGCCGCGCCCGGTGCGCCACCGTTACCGCCCGCACGAACCCGCCCCTCCAGCAGAGATTGCCGTCCCACCCATGCGCCACTGGCTGATGAAGTCCGAACCCGATGTCTTCGGCATCGACCATCTCGCGAAAGAACCGGGGCGCACGGCCGCCTGGTGGGGCGTTCGCAACTACCAGGCGCGCAACTTCATGCGCGACGACATGTCGGTCGGTGACCTCGCGTTCTTCTATCACTCGAGCTGTGCCGAGCCGGGCATCGCAGGCCTGATGAAGGTGGCGAAGAAGGCATACCCGGACATCACCCAGTTCGATCCGGCCAGCGAGTACCACGACCCGAAGTCGACGCCCGAGGCACCGCGCTGGATGAACGTCGACATGAAGCTGGTGAAAAAGACGCGGCTGGTGCCGCTCGCCGAACTGCGCGCGCATCCTGAACTTGCCAGCCTGCGCATCCTGCAGCGGGGCAACCGGCTGTCGATCACGCCGATCGAGCCGGCTGAATGGGAATTCATCGCCGGGCTGATCGACCGGGGCGCCTGAACGATGTCCGCGCCGATCTCCGCGCCCTCGGTTTCGCCCGACCGGTTCAAGGCAGGCGCTGCCGTGGTGGCGGCGCTGTGCGCCGTACTGGCTATCGCAGTAGCGGCGCTGTACTTCCGCTCGCTCGACAACCCGCTGGTGTTCGACGACCGCGTGCTGATGACCCCGCGCGTGCTCGGGCAGTATGCGCAGTCGATGTTCGCGTTCGACGTGCGCTGGTTTTCCTACGTCACGCTCGGCTGGACATGGGCGCTGGCCGGCGACAGCCTGCCGGTCCATCGGTCGATCAATCTCGTGCTGCACTCGACCACCTGCATCGCCCTCTTCATGCTGCTGCGCGCGGTGTTCGAGCGGGTGCTGCTGCCGGCCAGGGAACCGGCTGGCCGCCTGCCCGGCATGACCGACTGGTCGGACGACGCGCCTTGCTGGTATGCCTTCGCCGGCGCGCTGCTGTTCGCCGTGCATCCGGTCTCGGTGTATGGCGTCGCCTACCTGGTGCAGCGGAGCATCGTGATGGCGACGCTGTTCTCGATCCTGTCGCTGCTGTGCTTCCTGCGCGGCATGGCGGGCGGACGGTCTGCCTGGTACCTGGCCGCGGCGCTGTGCTATTTCGTCGCGCTGTTCTCGAAGGAACACGCCGTGATGCTGCCGGCCGTCGCGATGGCGCTGGCGGTGCTGGTCGATGGCGGGCGCGCCGATCGCGGTGCGGACGCCTCCCTCGGCCAGCCGGCGGGCCGGCGCTCCTTCGGACAGTCGCTCGCCGCGCTGCTGCCCCTGCTGCGTTCGCTGTGGCTGCCGATCCTGCTCTATGCGGCGATCGCCCTGTTCGTGATCGCGCGCACGCGCGGCATCTTCGGGGCGCCATACGAGCCGTTCGTGGCCGAGATGCTGGCCGAGGTCGACGGCGGGCGCCCGCAACTGTCGCTCGAGAACGTGTATCCGCTGTCGGTGCTCACCCAGCTCTGGCTGTTCTTCGGCTACCTCGGCACCTGGCTGCTGCCCAATCCCGCCTGGATGTCGATCGACCTGCGGCCCGGATTCGCGCGCACGCTCACCGAGGTGCCCCAGTTGCTGGGGGTGCCGCTGGCCATCGGCTACGCCGCGCTTGCGACCTGGATGCTGCTCGCCGGGCGCACGCTGCGCCTGCTCGGGTTCGCGCTGCTCGCCCCGTTTCTGCTCTTCATCACCGAACTGTCCACGGTGCGGCTGCAGGAGCCGATGGTGCTGTACCGCAGCTACCTGTGGATGTTCGCGCTGCCGGCCGCACTGCCGCTGCTCGGCCACCTGCTGCCCACGCGCGCCGCGCTCGGCGTCCTGCTGGTCGCCGCCGTCGTGCTCTGCTTCCCGGCATCGAACAGGCTCGCCAGCTTCGAGACGCCGCTGCGCCTGTGGGACGATGCGGTGAAGAAGCTGGACGAACCCTGGCAGCTCGGCGCCGAACGTCCGTTCATCGTGCGCGGCCTCGAGCAATTGCGGCTCGGGCGTGCGCGCGAGGCCCTTGCCGACTTCCAGCGGGCGGTCGCCATCGCACCGGGCGAGTTCAGCGCGAATCTCAACGCAGGCGTCGCGCTGATGCAGCTGCGCCAGCCGAAGGAGGCGCTCGGCTACTACCGCCGCGCCTTCGAGCTCAAGCCGAAGAGCGGCGAACCGGCGGCCAACGCGTCGGCCGCCCTGCTGGCGCTCGGCGAGGCGCGCGCCGCAGCCGAAGCCGCGCAACAGGCGACCACGCTCGATCCGAAGAGTGCGATCGGCTGGACCAACCTCGGGCTGGCCCGGCTGCGCATGGGCCAGGCGGAGCCGGCGCGCGAGGCGATCGAGCGTAGCCTGGCACTGCGTCCGGACGACGCCGACACGCTGGCTGCCCGGGCAACGCTGTCGATGGCCGCGAAGCAGCCCGACCGGGCGATGGCCGACCTGCAGCGCGCGGTCGAGGCCAATCCGCGATCGTCCTCCGCGTTCTACAACCGCGGCACGCTGTACGCGCAGATGGGCGACCTCGACGCCGCGCTGCGCGACTTCAGCCGCGCGATCGAGCTCGATCCAGACTCGCGCGAGGCTTTGGCCAACCGCGCGACCGCGCTGTTCCTCAAGGGCAGCAACGACGCAGCACTGGCCGACCTGAACCGGCTGGTCGCGCTGGATCCGGGCAACCCGCGTGCGCTGGCCACGCGCGCGCAGGGGCTGGCCCGCCTTGGCCGCCAGCCCGAGGCACTGGCCGACGTCGAGTCGGCGTTGAAGCTCAACGAACGCAACGGCGAACTCTGGATGATGCGCGGGCTGCTGCTGCGCGGGCTGCAGAAGCCGGCCGATGCCCAGGAGAGCCTGCGTAACGCCTGCTCGCTCGGCATGCGCGAGGCCTGCTCGCGCTGAGTGGCGGGCGGCGGGAGGCCGGGCCGCCCTGCCCCCTCAGACGATTCCGTCGCGCTTGAGCCGCTCGATGTCTTGGGCCGACATCGACAGCCGCTTCGCCAGTACCTCGGCGGTATGCTGGCCGAGCGTCGGCGGCGGCACCTCGTAGGTGATCGGCGTGGCCGAGAAGCGCATCGGGCTCGCCACCATCGGCACCGTGCCGGCAGTCGGATGCGGTACGTCGATGCGCATGCCGCGCGCGATGACCTGCGGTTCCTCGAACACCTGCTTCAGGTCGTTGATCGGGCCGTTGGGTACGCCCGCACCATCGAGCGCGGCGACCCATTCCTTCGTCGTGCGCTTCGCGAACACCGCCTCGAGCGTCTCGGTGAGCACGGTGCGGTTCTCGACCCGCTTGCCGTTGGTCGCGAAGCGCGCATCGGTCGCCAGTTCACTGCTGCCCGCGACCTCGCAGAACTTGCGGAACAGGTTGTCGTTGCCGCAGGCGAGGATGATCGCGCCATCGGACGTGCGGAAGGTCTGGTAGGGCACGATGTTCGGATGGGTATTGCCCAGCCGCACCGGCGCCTCGCCAGTGGCCAGGTAGTTCATGCCCTGGTTCGACAGGAAGGCCACCTGGGTGTCGAGCAGCGCCATGTCGATGTACTGCCCTCGGCCGCTCACGGCGCGGTGCGCGATCGCCGCGCAGACCGCGATCGAGGCATACATGCCGGTCATGATATCCACGATCGGCACGCCGACGCGCTGCGGGCCACCGCCGGGCAGGTCGTCGCGCTCGCCGGTCACGCTCATCAGCCCGCCCATGCCCTGGGCCATGAAGTCGTAGCCCGGCCGGTCCTTGTACGGGCCAGTCTGGCCGAAGCCGGTGATCGAGCAGTAGATCAGGCCCGGGTTCTCCTTCGACAGATCGTCGTAGCCCAGGCCGTAGCGCGCGAGGTCGCCGACCTTGTAGTTCTCGAGCAGCACGTCCGACTGCGCGGCGAGCCGACGCACGATCTGCTGCGCCTCGGGCTTCGACAGGTCGAGCGTCACCGACTGCTTGCCACGGTTCGCGCAGACGAAGTAGGCCGCCTCGGCGGTGTCGTTGCCGGCCGCATCCTTGATCCACGGCGGCCCGAACGCGCGCGAATCGTCGCCCTTGCCCGGCCGCTCGACCTTGGTCACTTCGGCGCCGAGGTCGGCGAGGTTCTGCCCGCACCACGGCCCGGCGAGAACGCGGGTGAGGTCTAGGACACGGATATGCGACAGCGGACCAGCCAAGGGAGCCTCCGATCAGGGATTCAGGATCGAACGGATTCGAGCCGGGCGGATGGTAGCACCGCAGGAGATCCGGGTCTGACCCCAGGGTCAGATCACGGACTGGGTGATGGCTTCGGCGAAGTGGGTGGCGAAGCGGGTGCGGTCGAGCAGCAGGCTGGCGGCGAGTCGTTCGCGCCGGCGCAGCCGGGCGGCGGGATCGGCTCGGGCAATACGTGCCGCGTGCAGGGCAGCAGCGACGTACCCGTCTGGGTCGGTGGCGCAGTCCTGCGGATACCCTGCGGCTGCGAGCAGGCTCGCACCAACCCGGCCGGCATGCCGGTCACCGGCCAGCGACACTACCGGCACGCCCATCCAGAGCGCCTCGCAGGTGGTGGTGGTGCCGTGATAGGGGAAGGTGTCGAGCGCGACGTCGATGCCGCCGTACCGTGCCAGATGCCCGGCAACATCGGTGTCGCGCGGCAGGAAGCGCAGCCGGGCCGGATCGATGCCGCGCGCGGCGAAGGCCTGCCGCAGCCGGGCCTGTACACCGGGCTGCTCGAGGCTGCCGGCCTTCAGCGCGAGCAGCGCATCGGGCTCGGGCGCGAGTACCGCCGACCAGAGGTCGAGGGTGGCCGCAGAGAGCTTCTGCAGGTTGTTGAACGACCCGAACACGATCGGGCCGCCGCTGCCAGCCGCCCGGCGCGCCTCGACTGGCGGTGCCTCGGCCGGCGGCCCGTAACAGACGAAGCAGCCGGGGATACGAAGCAGGCGCTCGCTCGCCAGCGCCTGTACGGTGTCGTCGTCCGGGTCGGTGATCGCGTCGACCAGCCGGACGTCGATGGCCGGCAGCCCGGTGGTGTTCGGATACCCGAGCCAGGTCGCCTGCGTCGGCGCGGCGCGCCGGGCGAACAGCCCCAGCCGATGGCCCGCACTGTGGCCGGACAGGTCGATCAACAGGTCGATGCGGTCGTCCCGCACCTGGCGAGCGGCGGCGGCATCATCGAGGGCATCGATCGGATGCCAGCCCGCGCTCGCCGCACGCAGGCGCTGGGTCATGGCATCGGCCTTCGCCGAGTTCGGATAGCAGTGGACTTCGAACCGCGTGCGGTCGATCGCCTCGAGCAGCGGCAGCAGGAACCACGCGACCGAATGCGTACGCAGGTCGGCCGACACGAAGCCGATGCGCAGCGGTAAGCCGGGCAGCGGTGGTTGCACCGGCGCCTTACCGGCCGCCGATGGCGTCACCGTACGCCCGTTCGCCCCGCCCTTGCGCGCCGGCTGCCCGGGCTGCGGCACACGCTCGCCAGCCACCACCGGCGCGAATGCCCGATGCTCGCGGGCAATCTCCGCGGCCGGGACCAAATCCGTATAGTTCAACGCGTAGAGCAGGTTCTGTGCGGCCTGTGCATGGTCGGGGTCGAGCCGCAGCACCTGCCGGAAGGCATCGATCGCGGCGTCTACCCGCCCGAGTTGCAACTGCTGGTTGGCCAGGTTGTAGCGGATCTCGGCGCTGTCCGGGTCGACTGCCGCCGCGCGCGCAAAGGCATCCAGCGCCTCGTCGAGACGGCCCAGGTCGTGCAGCGCGTTGCCCCGTCCGTTATGCAGCGCCGCGACGCTGTCATGCCCGGGCAGGATGGACTCGAAGCACTGCAGTGCCTCTGCCGCGCGGCCCTGCGTGACCAGCAGGCTACCGAGGTTCTGCGCCGAGGGCAGGTGGCCAGGCGCGGCAAGCAGCACCTCGCGCCACGTCGCCTCCGCTGCCGCGGCCTGGCCATCGAGGCGCAGCAGGTTGCCGAGGTTGAAGCGCGACTCGACCAGCCCCGGCTGCAGCGCGAGCGCCTGCCGGAACGCAGCCAGCGCAGCCGTCGTGTTGCCAGCCGCATGGCAGACCACGCCGAGGTCATGGTGCAGATGTGCATCGCCCGGCGCGAGCCGGACGGCGCGCGCAAGGCTGGCCACTGCGTCCTTGTGCCTGCCGTTGGCCGACAGCGCCAGCCCGAGGTTCGAATGGGCGTCGGGGATGTCGGGCCTGAGGGCGACCGCTTTCTTCAACGGCACCAGTGCATCACGCGGTGCACCGCTGTTCAGACAGGCGAGGCCGAGGTTGATCAGCACATCGGGCCGACGGCCATCGATCTGCTGAGCCTGCTCGAGCAGGGTTCTTGCATCCGACCACCAGCCTGACTGGATCGCGCGCAACCCCTGCACGAGCAGTTCAGTAACCGGATCCGGATTCATTTCCATGCATGCAAACAAAAAACGGGCACCCGAAGGTGCCCGTTTTCAAACGCTTCTTTTCGCTTGTGGCGATCAGAACGAATGGGCGATACCCGCGCCGATCATGGTGGCGTCCATGCCGCGCAGCGAGCTGCCGGAGATACCGAGCGATGCCGAACCGGCCAGGTTGGTACGGCCGTTGGCGTCGTTGTCCAGCGCTGCGTAGTAGCCATACACTTCGGTACGCTTCGACAGCAGGTAGCCGTAGTTCAGGCTGTAGACCTTCGCGCCGGTGTCGGCACCCGAACCGTTGAAATTGGCCACGTTGCCGATGGCGGTCGAACCACTGCCGATGCTGGCGCCTTTGGTGTCGTTGGCTTGCTGGTACTGCAGGCGGAAGCGGTGGTTGCCCATCGAGTACGCGCCGCCGATCAGGAAGTTGTCACGCTTCACGTCGCCAGCAGTCGAGTCATACACGAGCGCACTGTAGGCGCCCTGGATCAGGAACGGACCGCTGGTCCAGCTGGCCGACAGTATGTACGACGAGTCGGTCAGACCTGCGCCGCGGAAGTCGTTGTGCTGCTGATAGCCAAGGCCGACGGCGAACGGACCGCCACGGTACGTGGCGCTCAGGCCGTACAGCGACGGATCGACGCCGTTGGCAACCGTCAGCGCACGGCCTTCGTTGGCGCCGTACTGGGCCGACACCGAGAAGCCACCGAAGCTCGGCGAATCGTAGTTCACCGAATTGCCGGTGCGGCGGCTGAAGGACGTTGCGTTGCCCGCACCCGAGCTGATGAACGGATCGCCACCGGAGGTGTCGCCGTTGTTCATGATCGCGTTGATGCCCTGCGGACCGGTCAGGCCGGCGCGCATCGTGGGGGTGTTGTTGATGGCCATCACGCGCTTGTACGGGCTGTCCATGATACCGACGTAGAAGCGACCGAAGCCGCCAGCCAGGCCGAGGAACGTGTTGCGGCCACCCCAGGTGTTCGAGGTGCCGGTGCCGTCGCCGCCGGCGCCCTGCTCGATCTGCCAGATGGTCGACAGGCCGCCACCGAGCGACTCGCTGCCGCGGAAGCCGATGAAGAACACGCCCGGGCTGCTGACGTGGTTCGTGCGGGCGCGGTTCGGGCTGCCGTTGGCACCGTCAGCATTCATCGTGAACACTTCCATCTGCAGGGAGCCGTAGACGGTGACGTTGGCCGGGGCGGTCTGCGCGAACGCGACCGGGGCTGCGAAGGCCGAGATGACCGCCGCTGCAAGAAGTTTCTTTTTCACAGTAAGAGCCTCCTGAAAAGCTTCGAAGTGGTGGATGCCGACGCCTTAAGGTTCGCCGCCACCCAGTCTTCCCAGAACCGAGAAGTGTTGGCATTCTGCCGACAGAGCCGCAGGCTTCACAACGTCGGTGTGCATTCCGGGGCTGTTACCCCATCCGCCTGTTGCTTAAATGCAACAAAACGCACCGAGGGGTCGGCCCGGATGCCGGCACGCGTTCGGTATCATCGGGCGACACGACTACGGATGGAGGACGGCCATGGCCGGCAGGCGCGAAATCACACTGATACCGGGGGATGGCATCGGCCCGGAAGTCACGGCATCCGCGCGGGCCATCGTCGAGGCGAGCGGCGCCGCCTTCGACTGGGATGTCCAGCAGGCCGGGCTGGCCGCGCAGGCATCCGGCCTGCCGGCCCTCGGCCCGGCGGTGTTTGCGTCGATCGGACGCACCGGCCTGGCGCTGAAGGGGCCGACCGGCACGCCGTTCGGCACGCCTTACCGCATCGAGGTCGGCGCGCATCGCATGAACCCGAAAGCCGAGCCCCGGGTCTACCCGAGCGTGGCGATCGCGCTGCGCAAGGAGTTCGACCTGTACATGAACCTGCGGCCGATCCGCAGCTTCCCGGCCGTGCCGTCGCGCTACCAGGACGTCGACCTGCTGATCTTCCGCGAGAACAGTGAAGACCTGTATCTGGGCCGCGAGCGGATGGTCGATGACGACACCGCCGAGGCGATCAAGACGATCACCCGCGGCGCCACCACCCGGGCGGCGAAGTTCGCCTGCGAGACGATGATGCGGCTCGGGCGGAAGAAGCTGGCGGTAGCGCACAAGTCGAACGTGCTGAAGCTGACCGACGGCCTGTTCCTGCGCGCCGCGATGGATGTCGCCGCCGGCTACCCGCAGATCGAGGCACGCGACCGGGTGATCGACGCCCTGTGCATGGAACTGGTGCTGGCGCCCGAGCGCTACGACTGCCTGCTGCTGGCCAACCTGTACGGCGACATCGTCTCCGACCTCGGCGCCGGGCTGATCGGCGGGCTGGGCATGGCGCCCGGCGCGAACATCGGCGAGCAGTGCGCGATCTTCGAAGCCGTGCACGGCACCGCGCCGGACATCGCCGGGCGCGACATCGCCAACCCGATGGCGATGATCCTGTCGGCGACGATGATGCTCAAGCATGTCGGCGAACTGGAAGCCGCGGCGCGCGTCGAGCGGGCGCTGACCTCGGTGCTGGAGCGGCGCGACCGGGTGACCGCCGACCTTGGCGGCGGGGCTGGCGGCGGCACCCGGGCGATGACGCAGGCGATCATCGAGGCGATGTAAGAGGGAGAGGGGGGTCAGGTCGGTGCAAAACTCAAGACCCGACCCCCTCCCCCCTCTCGCCAGGCCTGCCGCAACAGCACCGACAGATCCGCCACGAAACCGTTCTCGTCCATCAGCGGCGTGGCCAGCAGGTGCAATCCGGTCCGTGCGCGCAGCGCTTCCAGTTCGCCCGGATCGGCAGCCAGCCGGCGCGCAATCTCGAGGTAATGGGCCGGTGAGCGTGCGACCAGCGGGTCCAGACCGGCGTTGATCAGGATGCCCATGCCGTTGCGCGAGCGGAAGCTGTCTCCTTCGAGCGCCAGCACCGGCACGCCGAGCCACAGGGTCTCCAGCGTCGTGGTCGCGCCGTTGCAGGGAAATGGGTCGAGCGCGAGGTCGACGCGCGCATGCAGCGCCCGGTAAGCCGCCGGCGACAGCAGCCCGTGCAGCTCGAGCCGCGCCGGATCGACGCCCGCCGCCGCGAAGCGGTCGAGCAGCCGTGCCTGAGTGCGCCCTTCGGGCACGGTCACCATCACCAGCCGGGCGTCGGGCAGGGACGCGAGCAGCGCCGCCCACAGGTCGAGCGCAGCGTCGGAGAGCTTGGCGAAATTGTTGAAGGAGGCAAAGGTGAACGGGCGATCCTGCGCGCGCCGCTCGAGGCTGGCGCCGCCGTCGGCGGGCGGGCGCATGCACCAGCTTGTGCGCGGCAGCCGCAGTAGCTTTTCGGTGTACCAGCGGTCATGGCCGGCACCCTCGGGCTCAGTGAGGGCATCGGTGACCCGGTAGTCGATCGCTTCGACGCCGGTGGTGTTCACATGGCCGATCATCGTCAGCTGCACCGGCGCCGGCCGGTGCGCGAACAGCCGCAGCCGATGCCGGGCGGTGTGGCCGGACAGGTCGACCAGCAGGTCGATCCGGTCGCGGCGCACCAGCGCCGCCGCCGCAGCGTCGTCGACGGCGGCGATGTCGCGCCAGCCGGCCGCCTTGGCACGCAGCCGCGCGGTCACTGCATCGGGCCGGTCGACGCTGGCATAACAGAACACCTCGAAGCCGTGCGCCGGCAGGCGGTCGAGCAGGGGCTCGAAGAACAGTGCCACCGCATGGTCGCGGAAATCGGGCGACACGAAACCGATGCGCAGCGCCACGCCGGCGTCGGCGGCGGCGCCACGGGCTGGCGCCGGCACCAGCGGCGACACCTTGCCACCCTTCGGCGCGGGCGCCGCCACGGTCGGTGCAAACCGCTGGCCGTATTCGACATGCGCGGCGAACGTCTCCTCGCGCGTCGCGCTGGCGGAGTAGTTCAGGGTCAGCAGCAGGTTGCTGCAGGCGACCTCGTGCATCGGCTCCGCCACCAGCACCGCGCGGTAATTGACGGCGGCCTCGGCCAACCGGCCGGTCATGCGCTGCAGGTTGGCGAGGTTGTAGCGCGCCTCGGCGAGCACCGCGCGCAGCGCCGGCGCAGGCTCGGCCGGGGCGGCCTGCAGCGCGGACTCGAACGCGGCCTCGGCGCCGTCGTAATCGTGCAGCGCCATCCGCACATTGCCGAGGTTGATCCAGGATGGCAGGTGGCCGGGATCGCAGGCCAGCGCCGCCTGGTAGCGCTCGGCGGCAGCCGGTTCATCGCCCAGCGCACGCTCGGTGTTGCCCAGGTTGTAGAGCACCTCGGCCTGCGCACCGCCTGCCGACAGCGCATCGAGGTACGCGCGGCGCGCGGCGGCGAGGTCGCCGGCGGTGTGGCAGGCGTTGCCGAGGATCGCCATCGACGGCGCATCCCCGGGTGCCAGCGCCACCGCGCGCCGCGCACTCTCCACCGCGCCCCGGCCGTCGCCGAGCGCCGCCTGCGCGAGCGCGAGATTGCCGTGCGCGACCGACAGACCGGGGCGCAGCACGGTCGCCTTGCGCAGGCTCGCCACCGCTTCGGCATGGCGGCCGGCGGCATGCTGCGCCAGCCCGAGGTTGACCAGCGCGCCCGCGTCGCGACGATCGAGCCGCACCGCAGCGGTGAGGCAGCCGATCGCATCCTCGAGGTTACCCAGCAGGTACTCGACCACGCCCAGGCGCTGCAGCAGCGCGGCGTCGCGTGGCATCGCGGCCGCCATGTCGCGGTAGGCCGCCGCCGCGGCCGGCAGGTCACCCGCCTGCTCGGCCGCTGCAGCCGCCTCGCCCAGCTGCATCATCCAGCGCGGATCGGGCTCGGGTTGTCGGGAATTCGCCATCGGCCGGATGTTAACCTCTGTGGCGAATATTCCTGCATGCAAGAGAGACGGCGCCACGCCGTACAGCCCACACAACAGGAGGAAGTACATGTCCAGTCCCGCTCCCCGCATCGTGTTCGTCGGCGCAGGCGCCATCGGCGG
Organism: Bordetella parapertussis; assembly: GCA_945877995.1. Classification (GTDB taxonomy): domain Bacteria; phylum Pseudomonadota; class Gammaproteobacteria; order Burkholderiales; family CAIKXV01; genus CAIKXV01. The sequence goes on along the minus strand of CAMDXD010000039.1, from coordinate 3,012 downwards.
TTATGCCGGCGCACTGCTGAAGAAGGCCGGCCATGACGTGACGCTGGTCGACGGCTGGCCGGAGCATGTCGAGCAGATCCGCCGCGACGGCTTCGCGATCGACGGCATGACGCCGGCGGAGTCGGTGGTGGTGCCGGTCGAAGCGCTGCACATCTGCGACGTGCCGCAGCTCTCGAAACGGCCGCCGTTCGACATCGCGGTGATCGCGATGAAGTCCTACGACACCGAGTGGGCAGCGCACCTGATCAAGCCTTACGTCGCACCCGGCGGCTACTTCGTGTCGATGCAGAACTCGATCAACGAGGAACGACTCGCGGGCGTCGTCGGCTGGGGAAAGACGGTCGGCTGCTGCGTGAGCCTGCTTGCCGCCGAACTAGACGGGCCGGGCCATGTGCAGCGGCACATCCACCTGGGCGGCGAGAAGCACACCGTCTACCGGATCGGGGAAGTGCACGGGCGGATCACGCCGCGGGTCGAACAGTTCGCCGCGCTGATGCGCGCGGCCGACAGCGCCAAGGCGACCCCCAACCTGTGGGGCGAACGCTGGTCGAAACTGATCATCAACGTGATGCGCAATGGCCTCTGCGCGGCCACCGGGCTCGGCGGCAACGGCCGCGACCTCGCGCAGCAGACGCGCCGCATCTCGATCAAGCTCGGCTCCGAGGCGGTGCGCGTCGGACAGGCGCTTGGCTATTCGATCTCGCCGCAGCAGGGGCTGGAGCCTGAGACCCTCGCGCTGGCCGGCGAAGGCAACGGCGATGCACTGGCGGAGATCGAGAACGTGCTGATCGAACTCGCCGGCCGGCGCGGCGACGGGCAGCGGCCGTCGATGGCGCAGGACATGCACAAGGGCCGGCGCACCGAGATCGACTACCTGAACGGGATGATCGCCGCCGAGGGCGCGAAGATCGGCGTGCAGGCGCCGGTCAATGCCCGGCTGACCGAACTGGTCGGACGGGTGGAGCGTGGAGAGTTCGCGCCGTCGCCGGGGCTGGTGGCGGACTGGAAAGTGATCGAGTAGGCAGACGGAAGGACGGTTTTCCCGAGGCGTCTGGCGGCTCGCGAGCGGCGAGAATTCGTCGCCTGGAGGGGCGCTTGCGATGAGGGAAGATCGGTGGATAATCTCGAGTCGTCTGGAACGACGACTGGGACTGCGGGATGCCGACGACTGACGCGTTGAGCGAAAGGACGGGCCAGATGACTGACGAGGAATGGAAGATTGCGCTCGAAATCGTCCTCGACATCCGACGTACGCTGGCACGCATGAGCGCCGACGCTGTGGAGATCTCGCGCACGTTCGATAGGATGGAAGCGCGTATGGACCGCAGGGAGGCCCGCATTTCCGCCATGGCCATCCATGCCCCGCAGGGGTCTTGCTTGAGCCGTTGGAAGACGGTCGAGTAATCTGCTTTGATCCGTGTTTTCTGGCCGGGCTTTGCGTCTGGTTCCCACGCACAGTTGGAGGCCTCCGATGACTGAAATGAATCCAGCCATGACAGACCTCGTGCTCGAGCACCTGCGGGCAATCCGCGCCGACATCCGTTCGACGCACGAGCGACTCGACACGCTCACGCTGCGCGTGTCTTCGCTGGAACACAACGTCGCCTCGCTCCATGGCGACATGGCGGCCATGCGCGGCGACATGGCGCACATGTCTGCACGCATCGACCACGTCGACCGTCGCCTCGACCGGATCGAGCAGCGGCTGGAACTCGTCGACGCGCCGGCCTGAACGGTCCGGCGCGCGGCTGGCGAGCCCCGCCCTTCAAGCTACTTCGCCGCCAGCGCCTCCGGGTTCAGCACGTTCTGCGGCCTGCCGTTCGCGAACGCCACCAGGTTGTCGAACGCCGCAGCGAAGTACATCTCGTAGGTGGACTGCTCGACATAGCCCAGGTGCGGCGTCGCGATCACGTTGTCCATCTTCAGCAGCGGATGGGCGGCGCCGTACACGGGCTCGTCCTCGAACACGTCGACCGCGGCGAAGCCTGGACGGCCCGCAGTCAGGGCGGCTTCGAGCGTGCCGGCCGCGACCAGCGGCGCGCGACTGGTGTTCACGAACAGCGCGGTCGGCTTCATCATCGCCAGGTCGGCGGCGGTGACGATGCCGCGCGTCTCCGGGTTGAGCGGGATGTGGATCGACAGCACGTCGGACTGCGAGAACAGCGCCTCGCGCGAGGCGGCGGCCTCGAAGCCGTCGGCCTTCGCCCTCTCGACCGAGGGGCCGCGACCCCAGCAGATCACCTTCATGCCGAAGGCCGCGCCGGCCTTCGCCACCAGGCTGCCGATCTTGCCGTAGGCGTAGATGCCGAGCGTCTTGCCATGCACCCCGACGCCGACGGTCGACTGCCATTGCCCGGCGCGCAGCGCAGCGACTTCCTGCGGGATGCTGCGCAGCGAGGCGAAGATCAGGCCCCAGGCGAGTTCCGCCGGGGCATAGGGCGAGCCGACGCCGGCAGCCACCACCGCGACGCCGCGCTTCGTGCAGGCCTCCATGTCGACGTGCGACACGTTCTTGCCGGTCTGCGCGATCACCTTCAGCTTCGGCATGCGGTCGAGGTGCGCCTGGGTGAACGGCGCGCGCTGCTGGATCAGCACCAGGCCTTCGGCCTGCTCGATGCCGGCCGGCAGCTTCGCCGGGTCCTTGATGGTTTCGGTGCACACGGTCACGTCGTGTCCGGCCAGCTTCGGCCATGCAGCGAGTTTCGGCGTGGCGCACTGGTAATCGTCGGCGATGAAGATCTTCATGCAAGCTCCTGGGTGGCGTGTGCGGGGGCGGCGCGCGGTCGGGCCACGCGATCGGGCCGCATCGCCGGCAATCGCGAGCAATCACGGATTATGCCAGCGCCCGGCGCCCGTCCGCCGGGTGGCGAGCGGCTATGATCGGCGTCCCGACAGCATCCACCGGCAAGACCGCCCATGAAGATCGCGATCCCGCACGACCACCAGGACCTGGTGCGCAGCCTTGGCTGCTTCTCGAAGTTCGCCGGCCATGAGGTCAGCGTGTTCACCGAG
>CAMDXD010000038.1 GCA_945877995.1 Bordetella parapertussis | reverse complement strand
TCATCCATGCAGAACCCCTCTTGGCTCATTGGCCGCAGCAGTACCCGTCTCCCGTGCACCGGGGGGGCATGCGTCATGTATCATCATTTTATAATAGCGGATAACCGGCAGGCGCGATGGCGCACGGGGCGCGATCGTTTCGAGAGGAGGATGCATGGCACTGCTCATGGATCGACAGCCCTGGCCTACGGCCGTCACGCTTTTCGCAAGCGCTAGCTTGGCTTCGGCCCTGTTCGCGATCTGCACCGAGGTCGCGGCGCAGGCGCCGCAGTCGGGGCAGTATCCGACCCGTCCGGTGCGCGTGGTTATCCCGTTCGCGCCGGGTGGCACCCCCGATACCCAGATGCGCATCGTGGCCGAACGCCTGACGCCGCGGCTCGGCCAGCAGCTCGTGTACGACTATCGCCCGGGTGCGGCCGGCAGCATTGGCATGGAGGTGACCGCACGCGCGATCGCCGACGGCTATACCATCGTCGCCGGCACCGTCGGCGCTTGGGCTGTGACACCGCACCTGCAGAAGCTCACCTTCGATCCGCTGACCGATCTCGTGCCGATCGTGATGGTGGCCACCGCGCCGGCCGTGCTCGTCGTGCACCCCTCGCTGCCGGTGCATTCCGTCAAGGAATTGATCGCCATCGCCCGGCAGCGGCCCGGCATGCTCAACTACGGATCGACCGGCATCGGCGGTTTCGGGCACATGAGCGCAGAACTCTTCTCCACGATGACTGTGATCAGCATGACGCACATCGCCTACAAGGGCGCCGCCCCGGCACTGAGCGATCTGCTCGGCGGCCATATCGAGGTGCTGTTCAACAGCGCGGTCGTCACGATTCCGCAGATACAGGCAGGTCGTGTGCGTGCGCTGGCAACCACCGGTCCGAAGCGCCTGGCGCTGCTGCCGCAGCTGCCCACCGTGGCTGAAGCAGGTGTGCCCGGCTACGAGAACAGCACCTGGACCGGCCTGGGTGCCCCGGTCCGCACGCCGGCGGATATCGTCACGCGCCTGAGCCGCGAGATCGCCGCCGTCCTGGCGCTGCCCGATGTGCAGGAGCGGTTCACCACGACAGGCGCTTTGGTGGTCGGCGGATCACAGGAAGATTTTCGGGTGATCCTGCATGCCGAGCACGACAAGTTCGGGCGCCTGCTGCGCAAGGCCGGCAGCCGCAGCTAGCTGCATGCGGCGACCGGAACAGCGCGGGCGTAGATCCAGCCCGTGGATCAGGTTCCGAAGGCAGAGCGCGTGCGCGCGAGCAGCCGCTGATAGTTCGAGACATCCATCGGAAGTTCACCCGCGTTGATCTGGCGGTCGATCTCCATCACCGCATCGTTGAATGGCGTGGGAATGCCGAGCTCAAGCCCATTGCGGGACACGAGTCCGGTGATGTACTCCATCTCACTGCGTCGGCCCTTCAGGTGATCTTGGATGGGCGCCGTGCGTGAAACGCCGCCGACATGCCCGAGCAGCGTGGTCATCGCAGTGGCCAGTACCTCGTCCGGATCACCGCCGAAGTCGTCCGAACGCAGGCCGAACACCGGTTCGATGCGCAGGCCCATCGCTCGCCCGACCGCCAGCGACTCCTTCCCGATGCAAAGCGCCAGATCGGCCATGCCGGGGAGTTTCGAGGCCTCCCCGTTCGCCAGCCCCAGCAGGCCACGCGGTCCCATGGTCATCGTGTTGGCGATCAGCTTGGTCCACTTGGCGCCGCGTATGCGGGCGGCGATATCGACCCGGCCGACATGGCCGAGCAGGCTCGCGAGCTCGCGCACGCGGGGCGTTATATCGCTGGTATCGAGCTCGCCCAGGGCGAACCAGGTGCCCTTGCGCGTCGTGTTCCGCTGCACGATTCCCGGCGTGAAGATCTCGGCCGACAGCTCGACCACGCAACCGACGGTGCGTTCGGGCCCGACGATGGAGGCGAGCGAGTCGTCGTTCATGCCGTTCTGCACCCCGACCAGGACGCCATCGAGAGCCAGATAGGGCTTGATCAGTTCGGCCATCCAGCGGTGGTCGTAGCCCTTGACTGCCATGAACACGATGTCGAACTGGAGGCCTGAAGAAGCGAGCTCACAGAGATGCAGCGCCGGCACGACGACCCTGGCTTCGTGATCGGGCATGGTCACGCGAAGACCAGACGTACGGATGGCCTCCACCTGCGCCGGCCACTGGTCGATCACCGTGATCTCGTGACCCGCCTCGATGAGATCGGCGCTCACGCTGCTCCCTATCGCGCCCGCTCCCATTACTGCGATACGCCTGGCCATGATCCCGCCCCTCCTGTTCGAGCACGCCGGGCGCTGCTTGCTTTGCGGCAGCTTGCTCCTCGGACCCGCTTCACTTTCGGTCAACGGGCGCAGGCTGTCAATGCTTGATTCAGCTGCTGGTTGCACCTAGAGACGCGCGCCGCTGGCCGCCGCAAACCTCCGACCGAGTACCGATCCGGACTGCACGTATGGTGCGACGTCCGGATGGTTCAGCACTGCGAATCCGATCTGGTTCAAGAGTTCGACCACCAGATGCTGGCCGGTTCCAGTACCTGAAGTACCGGCCGACAGTTCACCCGGTCGAGCGCGCGCCATCGCGAGCAATTCGATGAAGGTGGACGGCGGTGCCGTCATGGAGGAAACGAAGACATAAGGCTGAGTGGCAATCCGCCCGATAGCGGCGAAATCCTTCAAGGTGTCGTACGGCAGCTTCGACCGGATGGCGGGGTTGATGGTCATGCTCGCCAGACACACGAGCAGTGTGTGCCCATCCGCTGGCGCACGGGCGGCCAATTCGGTGCCGATAACTGTGCCACCGCCCGGGCGGTTATCGCCCACCACGTTCCGCCCGAGCGCCTTTGCAAGCGGCGTTGCCAGCGTTTGCGCGATGACGTCGGATGACCCGGCCGGAGGAAACGGAACGATCATCCGCAACGGGCGCGATGGATACGTCTGGGCAGAGACAGCCGACGACGAGAGAGACACCATGCCGGACGCCGCGGCCAGAACGACAGCTGCGATCGCGCGAACAGACATATGGACATGCAGCGAACCATGCTGTCGGTCGTGATGTATCGCGTCCAGGGCAACGCCTGGTTGTCGTATGCCTGCACGGTGGAACGCCCCGCGAACAGCGGATGCTCGCCGGGTACCACCGACAACACGTCGTAACCCAACCAGCGCGAGAAGCGGTCCGTGACCTCGGCGACACCGAGGCCGCTGCTCGGCGCCGGAACGGTCTCCCAGTGCTTTCGCATCCGCTCGCGCACCGGGAAAAACGCTTGTCGCGCTACCAGGCGTGGCGACGCAGGATCTGAGTCATGTCGATTTAGGCCGCGCGCAACACCTGGTCGAGGTTGGCATGCACCGACCAGTTATCGACGGCCAACAATACGACAAACAATTAATATGCGCACCCCGGAAGCCGGGGACCGGACGCACCACATGTTTTTACATCGCACATGAATCGACGATGGTCCTGAACGACGCCCACTCAGCAGAATCTGCCGCAGTCGCGCCGTCCCGTCAGTCGTCGTCCTTCGGAAACTGCATCACCAGCACCTCGGCCCCCAGCGGCCCGGCGGTGATCTCGTACCCCGCCTCGCCGGGGTCGACGAACACCATCGACCACTCCGGCATCGACTGCCCGCCGAGAACCAGACTGCCGTTGGCAATGAACAGGTAGCAGCCACCACCCGCCTTCGGGTCGAGCCCCGGCGTGGACAGGCCCGCGCCCAGCCGCACCAGGTACGCGGCCATTTCATCGTCGATCCCGGCGTCGATCTTCCGGGCTTCGTACAGCGCCTCCCAGGCCACGTCGGTCCGGTACTGCAGCACCGGCCGGGTCGACAGCGGGATGTGCGGCGTCACCCAGTTGCGCCGCTTGCTCGGCAGCAGCTTCTCGCGATAGCCAGGCCTGCCGATATAGACCGGATGCGAATCGCCCGTGCGGTTGCGCAGCGAGATGAAGGTCAGGCCGTGCGGCCCGGCCACCAGGGGGCCGTAGCCGGTGTGGTGGTCCTTGTACTGCAGCATCAGCGGACGCAGTTCGGTTTTCGCCAGCACGCCCGCGCCCGCGGGGAAGATCTGGAACTGCGCGACGCCGTGGAAGTGCGGCAGGATGGTCTCGTTCGCGCACATCTGCGTCATCAGCGACTGCGGCCCCGGCGCGAGCCCCTCGCTGCTGTAGCGCGGGCCGAAGTAGGACGCGCCCCAGTGCTCGACGCCGGTGCCGCGCGAGGCGACCGGGCGCAGGGCGTCGAGGACTTCGCTGCCATTACGGGTGTGGATCATGTGACTGCCTGCCTGGTGCAGGATTCGATGCTACCTATTTATCGGGCGGGCCATGCGCTCGTCAGCGCGATTCGGCACCAAGACCGCGAACAGCCGCCCGCGGCGGGCCGCAAGAGCCTTTTGCAAGTAACCTTCGCTGGCGCACTCGGGTCGTCCCTCGGCATTGGGGATGCCGCTCCCCGGAGCGCCGTGCCTGCTCCAGCCACGACCCCGTCACACCCGATGGGTGGAACCCTTGAATGAAGACCCAATGCCAGAAACGTCCGTCCGCAACACGAGAAACAAGCTCGCCAAGGTCTATGGCCTGGGCATCCTGGCCTTCACGGTCATCGTCGGTTTCATCACCCTTCTGGCCAAGTTCATCGCGAGCGTCAACCTGACGTGAAGCAAGGGCGCCAGACGCGCCCCGCGCTCGTACACAGCGCCTGTGCAGCAGCATTTCAATCCACCCGGATCCCCGCCGCCCGGATCACCTGCGCCCACTTCGCGACTTCAGCCGCGAGGTAGCGCCCGAACGGCTCGGGCGCCATCAACGTCGGCTCCAGGCCGGCCGCCAGCAGCTTCTGCCGAACCTCGGCCCGCGCGACCACGGCAGCGATGCCTTCGTGCAGCCGCGCGACGATCTCGCGCGGCACCTCGGCCGGCGCGAGCAGGCCGTACCAGACATCCACCGCGAAACCCGGAACGCCGCTCTCGGCGACCGTAGGCAGCTGCGGTTGCGCGACCGAGCGCCGGCCGCTGGTCACCGCGAGTGCGTTCAGCCGCCCGGCCGCGACATGCGGCATCGTCGACACCACGCTCGAGGCAGCGATCGCGATGCGTCCGCCGACCAGGTCGGTGAGGATCGGCGGGGTACCCTTGTACGGTACGTGCACCAGGCGCACCCCGGCGGTCATCGCCAGCAGCGCCACCGTCATGTGGCCCGGGCTGCCGTTGCCCGACGAGCCGAACAGCAGCTCGTCCGGGCGCGTGCGCGCCAGCGCGAGCACGTCCTTCATCGACCGCGCGGGCAGCGCTGGATGCACGACCAGCACGCTTGGCGAAGACACGACCATCGACACGGCAGCCAGATCCTTCAGCGTGTCGTAGTTCAGCTTGTAGAGACCGGGCGCGGTGACATGGCCGGGCGAAGTCATCAGCAGCGTGTAACCATCGGCCGCCGCGCGCGTGACCGCCTCGGTGGCGATGGTGCCGCCGGCCCCCGGCCGGTTATCGACGATCACCGGCTGGCCCCACGACTCGCTCAGGCCCTGGCCGACGATACGCGCGGTGGTGTCCACGCCACCGCCAGCAGCCAGCGTGCAGACGATGCGGATCGGCTTGGCCGGATAGGCCTGGGCGAGCGCGTGCGGCGTGCCGGCAAACATCGAAGCCGAGGCGGCAAGTAACCAGAGGGGCTGGCGGATCATCACGTTCAATCCTCAGGGCAGGGTTCGCTGTTCGCGGAACCACTGCAGGTGGTCCAGGTACATGCGTTCGGTATCGAGGCATTCGGCGAAGCCGGCCTGCCGCAGCGCGATCGTGGACGACATCACATCGTAGGACCGGCGGAAGTTGAAGTCCGCATACGACCATACCGCGGCGTCGGCGAGCGAGCGCCGCGCCAGCCCGTGGCGCGCGACGACCGCATCCCACACTGCGCCCTTGTCCGCCATGACATCGGCGAGGCCGACCGTGTGCACCGGGCCGACGTCCATCCCGAAGTGATCGGCAAGCGCGGGCCAGAGGTTGCGCCAGCGGAAGTAGTCGCCATTGGTAACGTTGAATACGCGGTTCGCGCAGGCCGGCGTGGCGACGATGAAGGCGATCGCACGCGCGAGCAGGTCGGCATCGACGCTCTGGTAGAGCACGTCGAAGCCCGCCTGCGTACCCGGAAAGGCGAGCGGCTGGCCGAGTTCTTTCAGCACGGCCGCATACACGCCGATCATGTTGGCGATGCTGCGCGCGATCGCCTGCCGGCCCTCGCAGACCCCGTGCGGCCGGCTGGCGCTCCAGGTCCAGGCCTTGCCGGCACTACGGGCGACCAGCAGGTCTTCCTGTGCGTAGTACCAGTTCGGCTGCAGCACGCGCGGGTCGGACTCCTTCGCCGGCGTGCGGTAAGGGCCGAGGTCGGAGCCATAGACCTTGCTGCCCTGGACGATGTGCACATGCGCGAGCTGCGGGGATGCCTGCTCGAGCGCGTCGAGCAGGTTGCGCAGCATGACGACATTGTCGTCGACGGGTTCGCGCTGCGCCATGGTGTGGGTGGCACGCGCGCAGTAGACGAGGTGGGTGACGCCGGTGAGGGCAGACAGGCGGTCGCGGGTGTCGGCTGGCGAGGACAGGTCGACGGCGATGGCGCGCGCGCCCGTGACGGCGGTTGGCGAGCGCGACAGAGTGACCACGTCCCATTCGCTGCTTTCAGCGAGCGTGCGCGCCACCGCGCGGCCGACGACGCCGCTGGCACCGGCGATCAGGGCGCAGGGACGGGGCATGGCTGGGCTGCGGGCTTGCCGTGTGGCGAGGCCGGAAGCCAACCTTGTCTTCACTGTCGATCGAGGCCAGGCAATGCGTCGAGCAACCCAGCCCAGGGCAGTGCCGAGCGGCACCAGATCTGCCTCTTCGGCGGCAGCTCGGTCGGGTTGTCGAGGCAGCATACGCGCAGCGTGATCGAGGTCGGGCTTTCCGGCGCGCAGGCGTAGACCGGGCTTCCGCACTCGGCGCAGAACGCATGCATGCGGCGCGCACCGCTGTCGCCCGTCTTGAGGTACGTCTTCGGGCTGCCGCTCAGCAGCTTGAAATCTTCGATCGGTACCGGCAGGCGTACGCGGTACGGTGCGCCCGACAGCCTTCGGCAATCGGTGCAGTGGCAGATTCCGACCTGCTCCGGATCAACCGTCGCCTCATAGGTGATCTGCCCGCATTGGCACCGGCCGGTCACCTTCAACGCGGGCTGCTCCTCGGGTGCAAGCGGGCCTGGGCTGGCCAGCGCACGATCATCGGATCGTTCGCGCGATATCTTCGGCTGCACGAATGCCGAAGGTCGCCGCCTTGATCAGTCCACCGACGTAACCGGCACCGCTGCCGCCTTCCAGCCCACCGGTCGTGGCACCGACAGCGTACAGGCCGCTGATCGACTCGCCCCCGCCGCGTACGACACGGGCGTCGGCGCTGATGCAGATGCCACCCATCGTATACGTGATGCCCGCGCACAAGGGAACGGCATAGAACGGCCCCTCCCGCAGGGGCCGGGCGACAATGCGGGTGGATGTCCTGCGCGGGCTCAGCTGCTCGCCGCTGCCTTGTGCAATGGCGTCGTTGTACCGCTCTGCGGTCAGCATCAACCGCTCGGCGGGGACATTCATCTGCGCGGCCAGGTCGGTCAGGGTGGATGCCTGCAACACCGTTCCCCCGCCCCTGACCAGATGCGGATTGGCTGGAATCCGGGCGTCCTTGCCCGGGCCGTTCCAGATGGCCTCGTCGAACACGGCCCAGGTCGAGAGCGGGTCGGCGAGCCGGGCGATCATGTTGGCCACGTAGACGCCACCCATGCCTTCGTCGACGAAACGTTCGCCGCCCCCGTTGACGACGATACCGGCGGTGCCGAGTTCGTCAAGCTGCGGATAGGGCCAGACCTTGTCGTTGGTGAACGAGTCGCGCGACAGCATGTGTCCATAGAAGGCGTTCAACGGACTGACTTCGGCGCCGAGCGCCCGGGCCATGCGCATTCCATCGCCGACACCGGTTGCAGCGCCACGCTGCTTGAGCTTGGCCGGTGCAGGCGTGATGTGCTCGCCGATCATCTGCAGGTTCGCCTGGAAGCCGCCATCGGCGAGTACGACCGCATGCGCGGGAAACTGCATGACCTTGCCGTCGCGCGACTGCGCTTCGACCCCGATGCACCTACCGCCGCTTTCCATCAGGCTGCAGGCAGCGGTGCCGCGCAGTATCGAGCCCCCGGCCTTGGTGAGCTGCGCTTCGAGTACCCGCAGCGTTACATCCGGCCCGCGCCCCTTCCAATCGAGGCCGGGGGTGATCGGTCGCGGTGGCGCAAGAACGTGCTGCTGCCATACGATCTGGCCAACCTTGATGAAGCGTGTGCCCGCCTCGGCGAGCCAGCCCACCGCGCGGCGGGCATCGAGCGCAAGCGTGCGGGCGAGGGCTGGATCCGCCTCGCCCAGGGTGGCCTCGAGGATGACCTGTTCGAGCTGTTCCGCCGGCTCGAGCACGTTGTGCTGGGCAATATGCAGTATGCCCCCCGAAAAGCGCGAGTTGCAGAGGTACAGCTCTTCCTCGCCGCGTTCCAGCAGCGTCACGCGCAGGCCGAGCTGGGCCGCGCGCACGGCCGTACTCAACCCACCCAGGCCACCACCGACGACGACTACATCACGGATATCTTCGTTGCTCATCTGCTCTACCTCACTTTGGAATCAGCATGTCGGCCATCACCCGCACCAGCTCGACGTAACTGCGTATCAGCAGGTAAAGGAATCCGCCGGCAACCACTCCTGCCACAACCACGATCCAGTGCGTGCCGAGCACGAACGCGGCAATCGCGCCCAGCAGCGGCAGAAGCCCGGAGGCGATAGCCAGGGCTTCGCCATGTCGCACGATCAGGTTCAAGGTTGGATACTGATCCATCGGAAATTCTTCCCTTCAGTGTCTCGTCAATCGATCTTGATGTTGGCCGCCTTCACGACCGGCGCCCATTTGGCAAGCTCATCGCGGATCAGGCTCCCGAACCGCTCGGGTGTTCCGCCCATGGGCTCGAACCCGAACTCGAGCATCCTTGTCTGCATGCTCGGTGCCGCGAGCATCCGGTTGAATTCAGTGTTCAGCCGGTTGATGATTTCGCGCGGGGTCGCCGACGGCGCCAGAACGCCGTTCCATGACGTGACCTCGTAATCGGCGATGCCGGACTCGGCCAGCGTCGGCAATTCGGGCATGGCCTTGGCGCGCGCCGCGCTGGTCACTGCGATCGCGCGCAGCTTGCCCGACCTGACCTGTTGCACGATGGTCGCCGGCTCACCGAAGATCATGCTGATCTCGCCCGAGATCAGCGCGATCGAGGCCGGGCCACCCCCTTTGTAGGGAACATGCAGGATCTTCGTGCCCGCGCGCATGTTGAACAGCTCGCCGGTAAGGTGGTTGATGGCGCCGTTGCCGCTGGAGCCGAAGGTCAGTTCACCGGGGCGTGCACGTGCAAGCGTGATCAGTTCCTTCACGCTCTTGACCGCAACGGCCGGATTGACTACCAGTACCTGGGGCACCATCGACAACCAGATCACCGGCGCGAAATCGCTGTCGCGGAACGGCATCTTCGAATAGATGTGTGGATTGATCGAGTGCGTGCCGGAGTAGGCGAAGGCGATGGTGTAGCCGTCGGGGATCGCGCGTGCGGCGACCTCTGCACCGATGTTGCCCGCCGCGCCGCCGCGGTTGTCGATGATCACCGGCTGGCCCATCAACTCGGCCAGCCGCCCGCTCAGCATGCGCGACAGCACGTCGGCGCCGCCGCCCGGTGGCCAAGGCACGATCCAGCGAAGGGGCTTGTCCGGGTAAGTCTGTGCATGGGCAGTCGCGGCAACCGACAGCGATGCCATGATCAATGCGTGGCAGATGCTCTTCATTCGAAGTCTCCTCCTACGGGATGATCCGCTGCGCACGCATCCGGTCGAACAGCGCGACGAACTGCCGGGCACTGTCGAGTTGCTCCGTGAAACCGTGCTGGCGGGCTTTTTTCATGTCTGAAACGATGTCCCACTCCGGCCAGAAAACATAGTCGCCGTACTCCCACAACACCGCGTCGCCAAGGCTCGAGGGCTCGAGCGCATGGCGCGTGACGATGGCATCCCATTGCGCGGCTCGCGGCGCCATCATCTCGCGCAGCCGGGCGGGGCGGACCGGCCCGGGCTGCATGCCGAAGCAGGCGGCGAACACCGGCCACAGGTCGCACCAGCGCGGGCAGTCGCCGTTCACGACATTGAACGCCTGGTTCGCGCAGGCTGGCGTGATCGCCATCCATTCGATCATCCGCGACAGCATCGAAAGATCGGTGAACTGCGTACGCGCGCGGTAGCTGGCCTCGGTGCCGGGAAAGTACAGGGGCTCCCCGGCCTCGCGCAGGACGGTTGCGTAGACCGCGAGCAGCAGCGGCAGGTTGCGGGGCGTCCCTGGTGAGTCGTCGCAGAAGATGTGCGGGCGCGAGGTGCTCCATGTCCATGGGCGCACCTTGCTGCGCTCGCGCAGGTAGTCCTCCTGCGGAAAGTAGAAATTGACCCGCGAGGCCCGGGCGCTGTCTTCGCTGGCTGGCACCGGAATCGGCCCGAAGTTGTGGCCGTAATACTTGGTTCCGTGCACGGCATGCACGTGGACGAGCCGCGGCGAGGCGGCATCGATCGCATCGACCACGTTGCGCAGCATCGCCGCGTTGGTGTCGACCGACTCATGGACGCCTTCGGGATGGTCGAAGCGTGCCGTATAGAACACATGCGTGACCGCGTCGAGGCCCGCCACGGCCTGCCGGCAGCTTGTGGCATCGACCAGGTCCACCGACAGCAGGGGTATCGGGCTCGGCCGGGTCGAGTTGCGGCAAAGTCCGATGAGGTCCCACGCGCCCGTGCCCTGCAGGTGGTGCGCCAGGCGCTGCCCGATCAGGCCGGTCGCGCCGACGATCACTGCCACACCGTGCTTCATGCCGGCTTCCCCGCAAGGCGTGCACTGACCGGACGGTAGACTGCAACTTCGGGACGGTGCGGCAGGGACGCAGGCGCGTCGGGCGCCACCTGGACGAGGCGGCAGGGCGTCGATCGATCGAGCCCCACCGATCGCAGGCAGTAAACGCCGGGCGAGGACGCGCTGGCGTCGCCGGCGGGCACCGCCTTCAGGTCTTCGAGCAGCAGCACCTGCCCGGCTTCGACTTCAGGCGCGCAGTCTAGCCCTTCGAACAGATTGCGGCGGTAGTGTTCGCGGGCGATCAGCGGCAGCCACGACCCCATGCCGCGCACGCTCTGGTAGTAGGCACCGTTGAACACCTCTGGCGACGTGATCGTGTAGAGCCCGAGCGATGGCGGATGGCCCGCGCTGCTGGTGGTGAACCGCTGGGCGGAAAGCACGCCGGGTACCGTAGCCATGATCGCCAGGTGTTCGAGATACCACGCATCCCACTCGGCCTGGCGGCTGGGGTCGGCCAGCCCGCTCTGACTCATGAAGATCATCGTGCCTGCTCCGCTCTCTGGCCTGCATGGCGTCCTGCAATGCGTCCGGAAATGAAGGCCCAGCCCAGGTGGTGCAGGATTACGCTGCGGCCGCCAGCCGCCGCCTCGGCCGCTGCCGCAAGGCCGGCGCCGCCACCGCCGATCACCAGGACATCGGCGTGCGTCTCCATCACGCAGCCGGCGTCGAGGTCGCGCGTTCGGCACTCATGTGCATCAGGCGGCCGAAACCTGCCCGTGGCTCCACGCCCAGCAGGCCGAGTGCTGCCCACAGCGTCGCCTGCGTCGTCGTGATCACCGTCTTGCCCGTGGTGGCCTCGATGCGCTCGATGACATCGAGCGTCATCCAGTTGGTGCACGCGAGCACGATCGCGTCGGCCTCGGGCCGGGCGATCCTGCAACCCAGTTCGTAGGCCGTCTCCGACGACAGCCGGCCGATCTGCAGGTTGTCCACGTAGCCGAGCGACGCAGCTTCCAGGACCTCGAAACCGCTCGCCTGCAGGAAGTTGCAGGCGACGCCGTTCATCGTGTCGTCATAGGCCGCACCCATCACCACGCGCCGGACATCCATGCGACGCAAGGCCTTGACCAGCGCGGTGGTGGTGGTGGTTGCAGGCTTGCCGGTGGCCGCCTCGATCGTGCCGATCAACTGCTGGTCGTAGCCCAGGCCATTGAGCAGGCTGGGCAGGGTTGCGCCGAGCACGATCAGGTCGACATCGGCCGAGGCCAGCAGTTTTGCCTGCCCCTCCATGTCGGCGACGATCCGGCGCACCGATTCCGGCGTGACCTGGGTGAGGAACAGGCGTCCCACGTGCAGCGTCACCGCGTCGGGAAGCGTGCGATGGAACTCGGTTTCTACCGAGGTGTTCGATGATGGAACAAGAAGCCCGAGTCGTGCCATCTTGAAGTACTCCTTCGAATTGGGATGGGGGATGGGCCCGCTTCACCTGGCCTGGTGAGCGTACCGGTGACTCAATCTGACGATTGCCCGCAAAGGTCGAGCACGACCTTTCCGAGAACGGTACGGTCCTGCACCGTGTGCAGCGCGGCGCGGTAATCCTGCAGCGGGAAGGTGGCCATGATCGAGGGGCTCAGGCTGCCACGCTCGAACAATCGATACAGTTCGTCCTGTACCTGGTCGACCCTGTCCGGTGCACGATCGCGGTAGTCGCTGACCTGCAGCCCGATCAGCGAGATATTCTTGACCAGCAGCAGCCCCGCCTTTACCTCGGGGATCCGGCCCTCCGCGAAGCCGACGATCACCAGCCTGCCGCACCAGGCCATCGTGCGCAGGCTCGCGTCGAACACGTCGCCGCCGACCGGGTCGATGACCACGTCGACGCCACGCTTGCCGACGGCGGCGTACACCTGCTCGCGCAGCGCGTCTCTCAGCGAGGGCCGGTCGGTACGCACGACGTGGTGCGCGCCCTGTGCGGCGACGAACCTGGCCTTGGCCTCGGATCCGACTGCGGCAACCACGGTCGCACCGAGCGCCCGGGCCACCTGCACTGCCGCGAGCCCTACGCCGCCGGCTGCGCCGGTCACCATGACGATCTCGCCCGGCTGCATCCGCGCGCGCTCGACCAGCGCGAAGTGGGCAGTCAGGTAGGCCAGGCCCATCGCGGCGCCTTGCTGGTAGCTCATGCTGGCAGGCATCACATGGCACTGTTGCTCGCGCACCAGCACGCGCTGGGCGAACGCGCCATGTTCCACATGCGCCATGATGCGGTCACCGGATTGCAGTCGACACACGCCGGGCCCGGTGGCCACCACCCGCCCCGCGAGGTCCTTGCCCGGCACGAACGGGCACGGCGGCAGGTTCTGATAGGTTCCCGCGATCACCATCAGGTCGGGAAAGTTGATGCTTGCGGCGTGCACCTCTACGAGCACTTCGCCCGCACCGGGGGCAGACGGCTGCGCCCGGTCGCGCAACTGCAGGCTGTCGATGGGCCCGTGCGCCTCGACGACCAGGGCTAGCATCGCAACGTACTCATGAGGGGGCTGGCTCGGGGGCAAGCAGGTCATTGCCTTCACCCAGGGCCGGGTAGCCGGCGTCGAGCACCGAAGCACGGAACGCCTCGTCGACGGGTACCGGCAGCGCAGCAATGGTGCGCCCATCGCCTTGCAGTGAGCGCGCGAAGATGCCGCGCGCGGCGAAGTGGGAAGACGCGAGGGCCTCGGCCAGCGTCGCCACCACCGAGCAGCACACTTCGCGCCCCTCGAACCGGGCCCGCCAGCCGTCAGCCGTGTCGAGCGCGATCAGCGCAGCCACGCAGGCGCGCGTTGCCGCCGGATCACGCGCGTCATCGCGGGCCTCGGTCGGAACGCCGACGACTTCGCAGAACGTCGCCCAGAACTTGTCTTCCAGGGGTGCAGCCCCGATGAATCGATCGTCGCGCGTGCGGTAGATGTTGTAGCGGGGGCTGCCGCCAGTCACGAGTTCGCCACCCGGCTGCGGCCACTGCCCGGCGGCATGCGCATTGCCCAGCGCCCAGTACATGAACGTGAAGACATTGTCGGCCATCGCGATGTCGAGCCTGCTTCCCTTGCCGGTGCGGTCACGTTCCCGCAGTGCAAGGAGGATGTTGAGCACGGCGGGATACGTGCCGCCCGCGATGTCGGCGATCAGCGCTGGCGGGAGGATCGGCGCACCGTCGGCGCCGGCAGACAGGCCGAGCATGCCTGCCTCGGCGATGAAGTTGAGGTCGTGTGCAGCCACGTCCACCCGCGGACCGTGTTGTCCATAGCCGGTGATCGCGCAGTAGATCAGGCGCGGGTTGGCAGCGCTCAGGGCGCCGTAGCCCAGCCCCAGGCGATCCATCACGCCGGGACGGAACTGTTCGAGCACGACATCGGCCGAGGCGATCAGCGGTGCCAGCCGATCGACGGCACCGGCGGCTTTGAGGTCGATGGCGACGCTGCGCTTGCCGCGGTTGAGCAGCGCGAAGTTGACGCTGTCCTCGCCGAAACGCGGCACGTACGAACGCATCTCGTCGCCGCGGCCGGGACGTTCGATCTTGATCACCTCCGCGCCTGCTTCGGCCAGGATGAGGCTGGCCAGCGGTCCCGGAAGCAGCGTGCTGAAGTCGAGCACGCGCAGGCCTTTCAGTGGCTGGCTCATCGTATGGGTCTCGAGCGCGTCATGCGCGCCCGTCCTTCGTCGTGCCAGCCTGGCGGCGGTGGGCTACGGTCGCGCGGCGCGCCGGCGCGTAGCCGGTGTCGCCCGTCTGCTCGAACAGGGCCTGCGAGACCTGCCAGTGCGCAGCCAGCCCGCTGTCTTCCAGCAGCTTGATCGGACCCTGCGGATAGCCCAGCCCGAGCCGCAGCGTGGTGTCGAGGTCGTCGGCCGTGGCCAGGCCTTCATCGAGCCGGCGCAGCGCAGCGTTGTAATACGGACGCACGAGGCGATCGACGATGCGACCGACGAAGTCGCCACACACGGCCACTTCGAGCCCGGCCGATTCGAGCACGCTGCGTGCAGCCTCGATGACTGCATCGGGCGTGGCCGGCTGGCGCACCAGCTCGACCAGGTTGCTCGGTGGCAGGTCGCCAAGCCGGAAGCGGGAGAAGCCCACGACGCAGGATCCCTCCTGCCCGCGCGACTCGCCGGTGTACTCGCCCAGGCATTCGGTACCGAGCTCGACCAGCACCGCGACCCGGTCGCTGGCCGGGGCAAGGGCCATGGCCGCCGCGCCCGCGCCAGGCCCGAGCACGACGACGACCTCGCCTTGCGCAGCGCCGCCAGTCAGCAGCGGGTGATCGGCCGCGAACGCGGCGCTGGGTCCGGTGGACAGGATCGTGTAGGGCATATCGGTTCAGCCTCCGAACATCGCGTTGGTCTCGTATGTGTAGAACCCCTGGCCGGTCTTGCGCCCGAGGTGGCCGGCCGCGATCATCCTGCGCACCAGCGCGGGCACGGCCGCGCGCGGTTCATGGGTCGACGCGAACAGCGCTTCGGCGACCAGCAGGTGCGTATCGAGCCCGACCAGGTCGAGCAGCTCCAGCGGGCCCATCGGATAGCCCAGTGCGCGCTTGATGGCCAGGTCGATGTCGCGCGGTTTGGCCACCCCCGCTTCGACCAGGCGTATCGCATCGTTGTTGAACGGCACCAGGAAGTAGTTGAGGATGAACCCCGGGTTGTCTCGCGTCGTGACCGGGGTCTGCCCCATCGCCTTGCAGAACGCCCAGGCGGCGTCGAACGTGTCGTTGCTGGTGCGAATGCCGGGCGACATCTCGACCAGCTTCATCAGCTGCGCCGGCAGGCAGAAGTGCATGCCCACGACGCGATCGGCGCGGCCTGAACCTGCCGCGATCTCGGTGATCGCGAGGGTCGACGTGTTCGACGCGAACAGCGTGCTGGCCGGGCATACCGAATCGAGCTGTTGCAGCACCGCGTGCTTGGTCTGCAGGTCTTCGAACACGGCCTCGATGACGATGTCGCATTCGGCCATCGCACCGATCTCGGTAGTGCCTTGCAGGCGGGCAAGGATGGCATCGACCTCTGCCTGGGTCAGCTTGCCTCGCTGGACCGATTTCGCGAAGAAACCCTCGGTCTGCTTGCGAGCGCGGTCGAGCGCCGCCTGGCGGGTGTCGTAGACGATCGTGCGAAAGCCTGCACGGGCGGCGACGATGGCGATGCCGGCACCCATCG
>CAMDXD010000037.1 GCA_945877995.1 Bordetella parapertussis | reverse complement strand
CACCAGCATCAGTACCTGCCGTCCCCGGGCCAGCACCTGTTCCATCGTGCGCGCGTAGACCGTAGTCTTGCCGCTGCCGGTGACGCCGAACAGCAGGTGTACGCCGAATGTGCCGAGGCTGTCGTGCAGCGCGTCGATGGCGGCTGCCTGTTCGAGGCTCAGCGAGAACCCCGCATCCGGCTGTGCCGGCGCAGCGCCCGCGTCCGGCGTACGCTGCGCCGGCTCGACGGCTGGTGCGATCCATCCGGCTTCGGTGAACCGGCGCAGCAATCCCGCGAGGGTCGGATCGCGGCCGTCCGCAGGATGCAGCGCCGACTCGGCCACGACGGGCGCCGCAGCGAGCCGGTCGAGCAGGGCCTGCTGCTTCGGTGCCGGACGGCCCGTCGGGGCGGCCTGCCGCGCGCGCCCCTGCGTGGTCAGCGTCCACGCCTGCGGGCGGGGCACGCGCGCCAGCACGGCCGCAGGCACGGCCGGCGGGAGGGCAGAGAACAGCGCGGCACCGAAGGGGTGCTGGTAGTAGATGCCGGCGAAGCGAACGGTGTCGATCACGTCCGTCGGAATCGGCGGCAGCGTACGGTCTACCGGGCCGATCGGCTTCACCTGCGCTTCCGGTACGTCGGACGCCTCCGTGAAGCCGGTGATGATCCCGGTAGCCCGGGTGCGCCCGAACGGCACCTGCACCCGCCGACCGATGTCGTGCGCAGTTGCGTCCACGTTGCGGTAGTCGAACAGCCGGTCGAGGGGCACGTCCAGCGCGACGCGAACGTAGCGATAACCGGGCTCAGACGGAGGCTGACGGACGGAGCCAGAGCTGTGGATAACTTTGTCGATAATTTTCGCCAAAGCCGTCTGTCAAGGGTCTTCCGCCCCCGGAATCCGGCGGTCCGATCGCCAACGCGCAGCATAACCTTTGTGAATCAGGAGCTTGTAAAAGCCTTTTCACGAGCTATCGAGAAGTTTCCCGGGGGGAACATTTCATGCAGTCTGTGCATAAGCCACGTCCTGCGGATTCTGTCCAGCACGAATCCGCAGGGCTGTTCGATCAACCCGCCGCGTGGAAGCGGCGGCTGCGCTGATGCACGGCATCGACCAGGAAGCCGACATTCTCGGGCGGCGTGAAGCGCGTGATGCCATGCCCCAGGTTGAATACATGCCCTGACCCGTTACCGTAGCTGGCGAGGATCTTCTCGACCTCGTCCTCGATCGTCTCGCGGTTGGTCAGCATCACCAGCGGGTCGAGATTGCCCTGGATCGCTACCGTGGCGCCGACGCGGCGGCGCGCCTCGCCGATGTCGATCGTCCAGTCGACGCCAACCGCATCCGCGCCGATCGCCGCGATCGATTCCAGCCAGACGGCGCCGCCCTTCGTGAACACGATCACCGGGACCTGGCGGCCCTCTGCCTCGCGCCGGATCGAGCCGACGATCTGCTGCAGGTAGCGCAGCGAGAACTCGCGGTAGCGTTCGGCCGACAGCGTGCCACCCCAGGTATCGAACAGCATGACAG
The DNA here is from genome assembly GCA_945877995.1 of Bordetella parapertussis. Taxonomy (GTDB): domain Bacteria; phylum Pseudomonadota; class Gammaproteobacteria; order Burkholderiales; family CAIKXV01; genus CAIKXV01. Next base: position 14,971 of record CAMDXD010000037.1, on the reverse strand, counting down.
CCTGCGCGCCAGCTGCGATCTGCGCGTCCAGGTAGATGCTGATCGCACGGGCATTGGTGTCGAGCAACTGGTGCATCAGCTTCGGATCGGTGTACATCAACTGCTTGACCCGGGCGAAATCGTCGCTGCCGCCGCCTTCGATCATGTAGCAGGCCAGTGTGAACGGGCTTCCGGAGAAGCCGATCAGCGGCACCTTGCCGTCGATGCTGCGGCGGCATTCCGAGATTGCGTCCATCACGTAGCGCAGGTCGGTGTCCGGGTCAGGTAGTCGCAGCGATTCGATCGATTTCGCGTCGCGCAACGGACGTTCGAAGCGCGGCCCTTCGCCTTCGGCGAAATACAGGCCGAGGCCCATTGCGTCGGGGACGGTCAGGATGTCTGAAAAGACGATCGCGGCATCGAGGTCGAACCGATCGAGCGGCTGCAGCGTGACTTCGGCGGCCATCGAGGGCGACTTCATCAGCGCGACGAAGCTGCCGGCGCGGGCGCGCGTCTGGTTGTATTCGGGCAGGTAGCGGCCAGCCTGCCGCATCACCCAGACCGGCGTCTGGTCGACAGGCTGGCGCATCAGCGCGCGCAGCAGCCTGTCGTTACGAAGTGGGGACATGTAGTAATCCTGTCGTGTCTGGGCCGGTGGAGCCCGGCCCGGGCAACCCCGAGTATAGGGGGAGTGCCGCCTGTACCATCAGCGTGGCAGTTCGGAGCTGCCCATCAGGAACTCGTCGACGGCGCGCGCGCATTGCCGCCCCTCCCGGATCGCCCACACGACCAGTGACTGCCCACGCCGCATGTCGCCTGCCGCGAACACCTTCGGCGAACTGGTTGCGTAGCTGCCGGCGCCCTCGGTGGTGGCCTTCGCGTTGCCGCGGGCATCGCGCGCGACCCCGAAGGTGTCGAGTACGCTCGCCACCGGGCCGGTGAAGCCCATGGCAAACAGCACCAGGTCGGCCTTCACCTCAAACTCGGAGCCGGGCACTTCGCGCATCTTCACCTGGCCAGTCGCGTCGTCCTTCACCCACTCGACCCGGGCGCCGATCAGCGCCGCGACGTTGCCGTGCCCGTCGTCCTTGAACGACTTGGTGGTCACCGCCCAGTCGCGCTCGCAGCCTTCTTCGTGCGAGGAAGAGGTGCGTAGCCGGATCGGCCAGTTTGGCCACACCAGCGGCTTGTCTTCCTGTTCGGGCGGCTGCGGCAGCAGTTCGAACTGGGTGACTGCGCTGGCGCCGTGGCGGTTCGAGGTGCCGACGCAGTCGGACCCGGTATCGCCGCCGCCGATCACCACCACGTGCTTGCCGGTCGCCATCAGTTGCCCGGGGACCTGGTCGCCTGCGACGACCTTGTTCTGCTGCGGCAGGAAATCCATCGCATAGTGGATTCCGCGCAGGCTGCGGCCCGGTACCGGCAGGTCGCGCGGCACTTCCGCGCCCCCGGCCAGCACGACTGCATCGAATTCAGAGGCCAGCTGTTCTGGCGAGACCGTCTGTGCCGACGATGCGCTCACGCCGGGCGCTTCGACCTTGCCCACCAGCACGCCGGTGCGGAACTCGACGCCTTCGGCCGTCATCTGCTCGACGCGGCGGTCGATGTGCGACTTCTCCATCTTGAAGTCGGGGATGCCGTAGCGCAGCAGACCGCCGATGCGGTCGCTCTTCTCGAACACGGTGACGCAATGGCCTGCACGCGCGAGCTGCTGCGCGCAGGCCAGCCCCGCCGGGCCGGAGCCGACGACCGCGACCTTGCGCCCGGTACGGCGCGCAGGCTGTACCGGCACGACCCAGCCGTTCTCCCAGCCCTTGTCGATGATCGCGTGCTCGATCGACTTGATACCGACCGGGGCGCTGTTGATGTTCAGCGTGCAGGCGGCCTCGCACGGCGCGGGGCAGATCCGGCCGGTGAACTCGGGAAAGTTGTTCGTCGAGTGCAGCGTGTCGAGTGCCTGCTTCCATTCCTGGTTGAAGACCAGGTCATTCCAGTCGGGGATGATGTTGTTGACCGGGCAGCCGCTCATGCAGAACGGCGTGCCGCAATCCATGCAGCGCGCACCCTGCGTCTTGGCTGCATCGTCGGTCAGCCGCAGCACGAACTCGCGGTAGTGCTTGACGCGCGACTGCGGCGCCTCGTATGACTCGTCGAGCCGCTGGAACTCCATGAACCCGGTGATCTTGCCCATTGCCGTCCTTGCTGTTCAGGTGGTGCAGGGGGGGTGTCAGGCCGCCATCCGGCTGCCGTTGGCGGCCATCTCGCCCAGGGCCCGGCGATACTCGCCCGGGAACACCTTCACGAAACGCACGCGCCAGCTTGCCCAGTCGGCGAGGATCGCCTTCGCGCGTGCGCTGCCCGAGAGCTGTGCATGGCGGGCCAGCATGCCGAGCACGATCGACTCGTCGGATTGTCCGCGATGCCACAGCCCGCGTGCCAGCTTCGCCTCCTGTTCCGGTTCCGGCAACAGCGGCTCCAGCGCGACCATCGACAGGTTGCAGCGGTCGGCGAACTGGCCGTCCTCGTCGAGCACATAGGCGAGGCCGCCGCTCATGCCGGCGCCGAAGTTGCGGCCCGTCTTGCCGAGCACCAGCACCGTGCCGCCGGTCATGTACTCGCAGCCATGGTCGCCGACGCCTTCGACCACCGTGTCGGCGCCCGAGTTGCGCACCGCGAAGCGCTCGCCTGCGACGCCCCGGAAGTAGCCCTCGCCGGCGATCGCCCCGTAGAGCACCGTGTTGCCGATGATGATGTTCTCGTGCGGCTCGCCGGTGAACTTCGGCGACGGCTGCACGATGATGCGCCCGCCCGACAGGCCCTTGCCGACGTAGTCGTTGCCTTCGCCGATCAGGTCGATCGTGACGCCACGGGCCAGGAATGCGCCCAGGCTCTGGCCTGCCGATCCCGCGAAGCGGATGTGGATGGTGTCGTCGTCCAGCCCTTCGTGGCCATAGCGGCGCGCGACCTCTCCCGACAGCATGGTGCCCGCGGTACGGTTGCCGTTGCGGATCGGCATCTCGATCGTGACCTTCTCGCGCCGCTCGAGTGCCGGCAGCGCCAGCTCTATCAGGCGATGGTCGAGTGCACCGGCGATGCCGTGGTCCTGCGTCTCGCGCTGGCAGCGCGCGATCGATTCAGCGACGGCCGGCAGGTGGAAGATGCGCGAGAAGTCGAGACCCTTGGCCTTCCAGTGCTCGATGCCCTTCTTCATGTCGAGCAGGTCGGCGCGGCCGATCAGCTCGCTGAACTGGCGCACGCCCAGTTGTGCCATCAGCTCGCGGATTTCCTCTGCGATGTAGAAAAAGAAGTTGATCACGTGTTCCGGCTTGCCCTGGAACTTCTTGCGCAGCTCCGGATCCTGGGTGGCGACGCCGACCGGGCAGGTGTTCAGGTGGCACTTGCGCATCATGATGCAGCCCTCGGCCACCAACGGTGCGGTGGCGAAGCCGAACTCGTCGGCGCCGAGCATCGCGCCGATGACGACGTCGCGGCCGGTCTTCATCTGGCCGTCGACCTGCACCGCGATGCGGCCGCGCAGGTCGTTCAGCACGAGGGTCTGCTGCGTCTCGGCCAGGCCGAGCTCCCAGGGCGTGCCGGCGTGCTTGATCGACGACCACGGGCTCGCGCCGGTGCCGCCGTCATGGCCGGCGATGGTCACATGGTCGGCCTTCGCCTTCGCCACGCCTGCGGCCACGGTGCCCACGCCCAGCTCGGAGACCAGCTTGACGCTGATCGAGGCGCGCGGGTTGGCGTTCTTCAGGTCGTGGATCAGCTGCGCGAGGTCTTCGATCGAATAGATGTCGTGGTGCGGCGGCGGCGAGATCAGCCCGACGCCGGGCACCGAAAAGCGCAGCTCGGCGATGTACTCGGATACCTTGTGCCCGGGCAACTGGCCGCCTTCGCCAGGCTTGGCGCCCTGCGCCATCTTGATCTGGATCTGGTCGGCCGAGGACAGGTACTCGGCGGTGACGCCGAAGCGCCCGGACGCGACCTGCTTGATTTTCGAGCGCAGGCTGTCGCCGGCCAGCAGCGGCAGGTCGATTGCGACCCGGTCGCTGCCGAGCCGGCTGGCCAGCGTGTCGCCTTCGTTCACCGCCGGGTAGCGGCGCCGGTCTTCGCCGCCCTCGCCGGTGTTCGACTTGCCACCGATGCGGTTCATCGCGATCGCAAGCGTGGCATGCGCCTCGGTGGAGATCGACCCGAGCGACATCGCACCGGTGGAGAACCGCTTGACGATCTCCTTCGCCGGCTCGACTTCCTCGATCGGCACCGGTTCGCGGCTATCGAAGCGGAAATCGAACAGGCCGCGCAGCGTCATCAGCCGCCGGCTCTGGTCGTTGATGATCTGCGCGTACTCCTTGAACGTCGAATAGCTCGACGCCCGCGCCGCATGCTGCAGCTTGGCGATCGCATCCGGTGTCCACATGTGCTCTTCGCCGCGCACGCGAAACGCATATTCGCCGCCCGCGTCGAGGGCGTCGGCGAGCACCGGGTCGCTGCCGAAGGCCGCCCGGTGCATGCGGATCGCTTCCTCGGCCACCTCGAACAGGCCGATGCCCGACACGTTGCTGGCGGTGCCGCGGAAATACTTCTGCACCAGCGGCTGTGCGAGGCCGACCGCCTCGAAGATCTGTGCGCCGGTGTAGGACATGTAGGTCGAGATGCCCATCTTCGACATGACCTTCATCAGGCCCTTGCCGACCGCCTTCACGTAGTTCTTGATCGCGGCCTTCGCGCTGGTGCCGCTGGCGGCGCCGATCGCCATCACGCTCTCGAGCGCAAGGTAGGGGTGCACCGCCTCGGCACCGTAGCCGGCGAGCAGCGCGAAATGGTGGGTCTCGCGGGCCGAGCCGGTCTCGACGACCAGGCCCGCGCTGGTGCGCAGCCCCTTGCCGACCAGGTGCTGGTGGATCGCCGAGGTGGCGAGCAGCGCCGGGATCGCGACCTGGTCGCGGTCGATCTTGCGGTCTGACACGATGAGGATGTTGTAGCCCGACACGACCGCATCCTCGGCCTCCGCTGCGAGACTGGCGAGCCGTGCCTCGATCGCTTCCTTGCCCCAGGCGACCGGGTAGCAGATGTCGAGTTCATACGACCGGAACTTGTTCTCGGTCGCCTCCGCTATGCCGCGGATCAGGGTCATCTGGTCGAAGTCGAGCACCGGCTGGCTCACTTCAAGCCGGATCGGCGGATTCGTCTCGTCGATGCCCAGCAGGTTCGGCTTGGGGCCGATGAACGACACCAGGCTCATCACCAGTTGCTCGCGGATCGGGTCGATCGGCGGGTTGGTGACCTGGGCGAACAGCTGCTTGAAGTAGTGGTAGAGCGGCTTCGGACGGTTCGACAGCACTGACAGCGGGGAGTCGTTGCCCATCGAGCCGATGGCCTCCTCGCCGACCACGGCCATCGGCTGCATCAGGAACTTCAGGTCTTCCTGGGTGTAGCCGAACGCCTGCTGGCGGTCTAGCAGCGTCTCGCGCGGTTCCGGTAGCGTGCTGTCGCCTGCCTCGAGGTCGTCGAGCTTGATCCGGATGCGGTCGATCCACTCGCGGTACGGCTTGGCCGAGGACAGCGTGTACTTGAGTTCGGCATCGTCGATGATGCGGCCGGCCTCGGTGTCGATCAGGAACATCTTGCCGGGCTGCAGGCGCCACTTCTTGACGATCTTCTCTTCCGGGATCGGCAGCACGCCGGTCTCGGAGGCCATCACGACCAGGTCGTCGCTGGTGACGATGTAGCGGGCCGGACGAAGGCCGTTGCGGTCGAGCGTCGCGCCGATCTGGCGGCCGTCGGTGAACGCGACCGCTGCCGGCCCGTCCCACGGTTCCATCATCGCGGCGTGGTACTCGTAGAACGCCCGGCGGCCCGCGTCCATCAGCGTGTGGCCTTCCCAGGCCTCCGGGATCAGCATCATCATCGCGTGGGCGAGCGAGTAGCCGCCCATCACCAGCAGTTCGAGTGCGTTGTCGAACGAGGCCGAGTCGGACTGCCCGTCATAGATCAGCGGCCAGACCTTCTCGAGATCGTCGCCGAGCACCGGCGAGCTGATCGCCGCCTGGCGCGCGCGGATCCAGTTCACGTTGCCGCGCAGCGTGTTGATCTCGCCGTTGTGCGCGATCATCCGGAACGGGTGGGCGAGGTCCCAGGTTGGGAAGGTGTTGGTGGAGAACCGCTGGTGCGCCAGTGCGAGCGCCGAGGTGACGCGCGGGTCTTTCAGGTCGACGAAATAGTCGGCCAGGCTCTCGGCCAGCAGCATGCCCTTGTAGACGATGGTGCGCGCCGACATCGACGGCACGTAGAACTCCTTGCCGTGCGCGAGCTGCAGTGCCTGGATCGCATGGCCCGACGACTTGCGGATGATGTACAGCTTGCGTTCGAGTGCATCGGTGACAGTCACGCCGGCGCCGCGGCCGATGAACACCTGGCGGATCATCGGCTCGATCGGCTTCACGCTCTCGCCGAGGAAGGAGCTGTCGACCGGGACATCGCGCCAGCCGAGCAGGACCTGGCCTTCGGACCAGATCGCGCGTTCGATCTCGCGTTCGCAGGCATAGCGGCTGGCCGGTTCGCGTGGCAGGAAGCAGAAGCCGACGCCGTACTCACCGGGCGCGGGCAGCGCGATGCCCTGCTTCGCCATCTCTTCGCGGAAGAAGGCGTCCGGGATCTGGATCAGGACGCCGGCGCCGTCGCTCGCCTTCGGATCGGCCCCGACCGCACCGCGGTGGGTCAGGTTCTTCAGGATCAGCAGACCCTGCTCGACAATCGAGTGGCTCTTCTTCCCCTTGATGTGCGCGATAAAACCGACGCCGCAGGCATCGTGCTCGCGCGCCGGATCGTACAGGCCCTGCGCTTCCGGCAGGCCCGGACGGGACAATGGCCGCGTCTGGCCTTTGAACAGGGCGTCATCGGGGGTGCCCGATCGCGGTGCTTGCGGGATTTGTGAGTGATCACTCATGGCCGACCTCGGTGCAGGAAGGGGACGCAGCCCCGGGGGCGGCGCGGGCCACCTTGCGGGTACGTCCAGAGGCGACGAAAGCCGCGGCGGGCGCGGCTTTCGGAAGGTCTACCGGGGGCGTTCGACGCATCCACAAGGGCGCGAGCGAGCTTCAACCGGTTTGACGCCCGAGTGTAACCTCGGAGCTGCATTGCAGCAATGCAGTCGCAGGTTGTGCGGGCTCGACCTTGCCGGTTCAGTGCTCGTCGACGCTGAACAGGCGGCGGTGTTCGCGCATCGCGTAGCGGTCTGTCATGCCCGCGATGTAGTCGGCGATCGCCCTGGGCGCGTCGACCCCGGCCCGGGCCTGGTCCTGCGGCGGCAGCAGCCGGTGGTCGCCGATGAAGGCCGAGAACAGTTCGGCCAGGATGCGCTGTGACTTGCCGCTCATCCGTACCACGCGGTAGTGCCGGTACAGGGCGTGGCGCAGGAACTGCTTCAGTTCTACCTGTTCTGCCGCGACCGCCGGGCTGAAGCCGATCATCGGCGGCAGGGCGCGGACCGCGTCGATCGAATCCGGCGCGTGCAGCGCGATCATCCGGCGGCTTTCGGTGGTGAGGTCAACGACCAGCGTGTTGATCATCCGGCGGATCGTCTCGTGGATCAGACGGCGGCCGGCGAGCCCCGGATGGCGCTCGCGCACCTGGGCAACATGGCGCGCGAAGATGCCCACCCCTTCGAGCTGCGCGAGGGTGATCAGCCCGGAGCGCAGGCCGTCGTCCACATCGTGGTTGTTGTAGGCCAGCTCGTCGGCGACGTTGGCCAGCTGCGCCTCCAGCGACGGCTGTTCGCCGCGCAGGAATCGCTCGCCGATCGGACCAAGCTGCTCGGCATTGCGGCGCGAGCAGTGCTTGAGGATGCCCTCGCGCGTCTCGAAGGTGAGGTTCAGCCCGTCGAAGTCGGCGTACCGCTCCTCGAGCAGGTCGACCACCCGCAGCGACTGCAGGTTGTGCTCGAAGCCGCCGTGCTCGGCCATGCAGGCGTTGAGCGCGTCCTGTCCGGCGTGGCCGAACGGCGTATGCCCGAGGTCGTGCGCGAGCGAGATCGCCTCGGTCAGTGCCTCGTTCAGCCCGAGGTTGCGCGCGATCGAACGCGCGATCTGCGCCACCTCCAGGCTGTGCGTCAGCCGCGTACGGAACAGGTCACCCTCATGGTTGACGAAGACCTGGGTCTTGTATTCGAGGCGGCGGAACGCGGTCGAATGGATGATCCGGTCGCGGTCGCGCTGGAATTCGTCGCGCCCGGCTGGCGGCGGTTCGGCGTGTACCCGTCCGCGCGATCGGCCGCTCGATGCCGCATACGGCGCCAGGCCACCGGTCGCGTCCGGCAGGTCGCCCGGTGCCGGGGCATGGCCCGCCTCAGCCATGGGCGGTGGCTCCTGCGAGCGTCGCCTCGAGCGCCGCCGGGTCATAGTCGCCGGTCGTCACCGCGTTGCCCAGCCCGTTCAGCAGCACCAGCCGGATACGCCCGCTGCGGACCTTCTTGTCGTGTCCCATCAGGTCGAGCCAGCGCGCGGCCGGCATCGCCGGCGCCTCGACCGGCAGTTGCGCCAGCGAGAACAGGCGCCTGACCCGCTCGACATCGGACTTCGACAGCCAGCCCATTCGCGCGGACATTTCCGCGGCCAGAACCGTACCGGCCGCGACGGCTTCGCCATGCAGCCATTGGCCGTATCCGACACCGGTTTCGATCGCATGGCCGAACGTATGGCCCAGGTTCAGCGTTTCGCGCAGGCCGGCCTCGCGCTCGTCGGCCGCGACCACCTCGGCCTTGTGCTCGCAGGAGCGGCGCACCGCATGAGCGAGCGCGGCGGGGTCGCGTGCCAGCAGCTTCGGCAGGTTCGGCTCGAGCCAGTCGAGGAAGACGGTGTCGCGGATCAGCCCGTACTTGATCACCTCCGCGAGCCCTGCGGACAGCTCGCGGTCGGGCAGGGTATCGAGCAGCGCAGTATCGGCCAGCACCAGCCCCGGCTGGTGGAACGCGCCGATCATGTTCTTGCCCTGCGGGTGGTTGATCGCGGTCTTGCCGCCGACCGACGAATCGACCTGGGCCAGCAGCGTGGTCGGAATCTGCACGAACGGTACGCCGCGCTGCCAGGTCGCGGCCGCGAAGCCGGCCATGTCTCCGATCACCCCGCCGCCGAGCGCGATCACCGGCGTGCGGCGATCGCAGCGGTGCGCGATGAGGTGGTCGAACACGGTATTGAGCACCTGCCAGTTCTTGTGCTGCTCACCGTCGGGCAGCACGACCGGCACGGCCTCGATGCCGGCAGCCGCGAGCGCAGCGCAGACCGGTGCGAGGTAGAGCGCGCCGACTACCTCGCTGGTGACCAGCGCCGCCCGGCCAGGCTTCAGGTGGGCACCGATCAGCGCGCTGTCGGTCGACACGCCGCGGCCGATGATGATCGGGTAGCTGCGATCGGCGAGGGACACCTCGACGGTTTCGGTCGGCCCGGCAGCGGCACTCTCCGCGCCGGGCGCCGGGCACTGGTTGGGACGCGGGGATTCGACGATCATCGTGGCTCCGTGGCAGATGCAGCCGGGACGCAGGTTTCGAGGCTGGTGGCCGTGTCCGCCTCCGCCCTCCCTTTCGGCCGATCGTTGAGCTGGTCGACCAGCCGCGTGACCATCGACTTCACGCTCTCGTTCGTGCTTTCGATCGTCACGTGGGCGGTCTCGGCGTAGAGGGGGGCGCGTGCCGCCAGCAGGTCGAGGATCCGCTGCTGCGGATCGCTGGTTGCCAGCAGCGGTCGGCTGCGGTCGCGACGGGTGCGATGCCAGATCTCGTTCGCGGACGCCTTGAGGTAGATGACCAGTCCGCGCTCATGCAGCCGGCGGCGGCTTTCTTCGGCCAGCACGGCGCCACCGCCGGTCGCGAGCACGATGTCCGGGAGTATCGTGAGTTCGTCGATCACCTGGCGCTCCCTTTGCCGGAACCCTGCCTCGCCCTCGATCTCGAAAATCACCGGGATGGAGACACCGCAGCGCGCCTCGATCTCCTGGTCGGCGTCGATGAACCGCTTGCCCAACTGCTGGGCCAGCAGCCGGCCGAGCGAGGTCTTGCCTGCGCCCATCATGCCGACGAGGAAGACGCTGCCTTCGATCGTGCACGGCGCCTGCGCGCAGGCGTCTTCGCACGCAGCGTCGGGGGGGTGCGGCAGGTCGGTGCAGGGTTCGTTGACTTCCATGGATCGATTGTAGCGCGCGCTGCAATGCGCCCTGCCCTGTGCCAAAACGAAACGGGCGTGCATTGCACGCCCGTCTGCGCCCGGATGAAGCGAACGGTTAAAGCGAGGAAAGCCGGTCGTTCAGCACGCGCGGGGTGACGAAGATCAGCAGTTCGCGCTTGTCGTCGACGATCGAGCGGTCGCGGAACAGGAATCCGACGAACGGGATATCGCCGAGTACCGGGACTTTGTTGACCGTCTGCCGGGAGTCCTGCGTGTAGATGCCGCCGATCACCACCGTGCCGCCGTTTTCGACCAGCACCTGCGTGCTGATCTGGCGCGTGTTGATCGCCGGGCCGGACTGGGTGTTCTGGCCGACGCTGTCGTTATTCACGTTGAGCGTCATGATCACGTTGCCATCGGGGGTGATCTGCGGCCGTACCTTCAGCGACAGCGTCGCCTTCTTGAACGACACTGCGGTCGCGCCGCTGGCGGTAGCCTGCTGGAACGGGATTTCCGTGCCCTGCTCGATCGTCGCCTCGATCTGGTCGGCAGTGATCACGCGCGGGCTTGACACGATGCGGCCACGCCCCTCCGCCTGCAGTGCCTGCACTTCCAGGTTCAGGAAGCGCGACAGGGTGTCGTTGAACACCACCACCGAGAACGCGCCAGGCCGGGCGCCGGCAATCGTCTGGGCCGGCAGGTTCACCCCCAGCCCCTGCGCCAGGGTCGGGATCGGTGTGGCGATCTGGCTCGTCAGGAAGCCGGTGCTCTCCAGGTTGCCGCCGACGGTCATGCGCTGCGAAGCGCTGCCCAGCGCATGGCCAGGCTGCCGGTCGAACACGCCGAGCCGCGCGCCGAGGTTGCGGGAGAAGGTGTCGGCGGCCTCGACCACGCGTGCCTCGATCATCACCTGCCGCACCGGTATGTCGATCTGGCGCACCAGGCGGCGCATCTCATCGAGCTTGCTCGGGGTGTCCTGGATGAACAGGGTGTTGGTGCGCGGATCGATCACGGCGCTTCCGCGTCTCGACAGCACGCGCTGCTGCGGATCGGTCAGGATCTTCTGGAACGCCTCGGCGCGTGCGTAGTTGAGCTGGAAGGTCTCGGTCCGTACCTGTTCCAGGTCGGCGAGTTGCTGCCGCGATTCCGCCTCTAGCTTGTCGCGTGTCGAGAGTTCATCGCGCGGCGCGATCCACATCACGTTACCGGTCTTGCGCAGGTCCAGGCCTTTCGCCTGGAGGATGATGTCCATCGCCTGGTCCCAGGGGACGTCCTTGAGGCGCAGCGTGAGGTTGCCGCTGACCGTGTCGCTGGTGATGATGTTCAGGCCGGTGAAGTCGGCCAGCACCTGGAGTACGGCACGCACTTCGACATTCTGGAAGTTCAGCGACAGCTTGTCCCCGGTGTAGCGGCGCTGACCGCTGCCGAGCCGGGTGTCATCTTCGATGACCGGCTTCACCTCGAGGATGAATCGGTTGTCGGCCTGGTATGCGGACTGCTCCCACTGGCCGCGCGACTGGATCTCGAGCCGGACCATGTCGCCAGCCTGTTGCGCGTTGATGAACTGCACCGGCGTAGAGAAGTCGGTAACGTCGAGTCGCCGCTGCAGGTGCTGCGGCATCTGTGTGCGCTGGAACTCGACGACGATGTTGCGGCCCTGCTGCTTGACGTCGATGCCGGTATTGTTGTCGCCGAGGTCGATCACGACATTGCCGGCGCCTTCGCTGGTACGGCGGAAATCGATGTTCAGGATGCGGTGCTGCCGGCCGTCGCCCGTGTTTTCGGCGAAGCGGGTCGGCGCGGGTGCGACGCCGGCGGCGATGCCGCCCGCACCCTGCAGTGCGACGATGATCGTGTTGCCCTCGACGCGGGCCTCGTGGGGGACCGTGCGCGTCATGTTCAGCACGAGACGCGTGCGGTCGCCGACCTGCACCAGGTTCACGCTGCGCAGGTCGCCCTGGCCGATGTCCTGGGAGTTCTTGCCGGTGCCGTTGGCGGTGTTCGGGAAGTCGAACGACAGGCGCGACGGGTTGGATATCTGGAACCCGGTCGGTACGGCGCTCGGCGCCTCCTTCAGCGTGATGCGCACCAGCACGTTGCCGCCCTGTGCGATCGCCGCGCTGACCGACTGGATGGCATTGCCCGCCTGCGTCGCGGGTGCGTTCTGCGCGAGCGCGGAGCCGGCCACAGCCAGGGCCAGAAGCGAGACCAGCATCGTCCACGCTGCGGTCAAGCCGCGCACCGAGCGATTGTCCACGAGCGTACAGGCCGACTCGCGTTGCGAGATCGAGCGATTCATCGTTTTGTCTCCGTTTCTTCTTGCATGAACAGCGAAGTGATCCGTTCGGTCCATTCGCCGGCGCCGTCCTGAATGAGTTCTTTCAGCTTCATGCCGGTTTCATCCACTTCGATGACCAGGCCGAAGTTCTGGCCCATGTAGTTCTTCAGGCGCACGCGGAACAGGTTGCTGTCGGGCGTGCGGACAAGCGCGAACAGAGTCTTCCCCTGCTGCAGCGAGCCGACCATCTTGAGGTTGTCGAGCGGGAAGTTCTCGAGCGGTTCGCGCCGACGGTTCAGGTCGGGTTGCAGCGCGCCCTTGGAACCCTTCGAGGGTTCGACCTTGCGCGGACGGAACGGATCGTCCAGTTCGGCCGGGTTGTAGGCGAAGGGTTCGTTTGCCTCGACCTTGGGCAGCGGGTCGATGCGAGCTCGCGTGCCGGCGACGGTCTCGGCGTCGGCGACGAACTGCTTGAGGTCCTGGAATTGTTCCGAGCCGCACCCGACCATCGCGAGGCCGAGTGCCAGCGGAACCAGGTGGCGGCTGAATTTGCGCAGGAGGGCGTTCATTTCTTTTTCGCGGCGGCGGCCAGCGCTGCCTTGCGTTGTTTTGCGAGTTCTTCCTCGTCCAGGTAGCGGAAGGTCTTCGCGACCGCGTCCATTGCGAGGACGCCGTCGCGGCCAGTCGTCACCGCGACGTCGTTCAGCGTCACGATGCGCGGCAGCCGCGCGAGGTCGCTCGCGAACGCACCGATCTCGTGGTAGTTACCCGTCACCCGGATGCTGATCGGCAGCTCGGCGTAGAACTCGAACATGGTTTCCTGCGTGGCTGGCCGGAACAGCTCGAACTGCAGGCCGCGACCCAGGCCAGCCTGGTTGATGTCGGTGAGAAGCGCGTCCATCTCCGAGCGGTTGGGCAGTTGGCGCAGCAGGGCGCCGAAGGCCTGTTCGATGTCCTCGAGCTGCTTCTGGTACGCGGGCAGGTTGACTGCCTGTCGCTTCTTTTCGACGAAGCTCTCGCGCAGCGTCGATTCGCGCTCGCGCAGGGTGCTGACTTCGGAGAGCTGGTTGCGCCAGTCGAACCAGTAGCCGAGGAAGACCACCAGCAGCAGCAGCAGTAGCAGGGTCATCAACTGGACCGCAATCGGCCACGACCCGATGTTCTTCGGGTCAAGGCGTCTGAGTTCGTTGAGTGTCATGGCAGGAGGCGGCGCGCGGTTGATTTGTGTTCGTGGGTCGGGCGGGCAACTACTTCTTCGCCGGTGCAGCACCCGGCGCTGCAGGCGGCGCGCCGGGCGCGGTTGCTGCGGCAACCTCCGCCCTGCGGCGTGAGACGTCGACGTTCAGGCTGAATTCATTCAGCCGCTGGGTCGATACTGTCGCGACCTTGATCTCGACCAGGGTGGCATTTTCGAGCCACGGCGACGATTCGAGGTTTCGCAGCAGCGTGGACACGCGCGCGTTCGACTGCGCGTAACCGACGATGTTGATCCTGATGCCGGTCTGCTTGATGTTGCGCAGGTACACCCCGTCCGGCATCTGGCGGGCGATCTGATCGAAGAGCTGGACCACTTCCTCGCGATTGCCCTGCAGCGTCTCTACCACGCGCTTGCGGGCGAGCAGTTGCTGCGTCTGTTCACGCGTGCGCCGGATGTCCTCGATCTGCTTGTTGACGGCCACGAGCTGCTCGTCGAGGAACTTGTTGCGCGCGCTTTGCGCTTCGATGCGGTTGGCCAGTACCCCGTGCACGAGGACGACCACCGTGACGCCGATCGCGATCATCGCGACCGCGGCAATGATGAACGCGCGCTTTTGCGCAGCGCGTTTCATCTGGCGGTGGGGTAGCAGGTTTACGCGGATCATCTGGGCGGTCGGCGGCGGTTTCGGTTTCGGGGCGGACGGGGACGGCAGCGCGGCGATCGGGAAGGCCCGGTCGCTGGTGCCCGGGCACCGGCCCGGACGTGGTGCAGGGGCTGCGTCAGGTGGGGTCGAAGCGGCGCAAGGCGAGGCCGCAGGCAATCATGAGGGAGGGCGAGTCGAGCTGCAATTGCCGTGGACGGATCTTCGAAGAAACCACCATCCCGGCGAACGGGTTCGCCACCACGGTGGGCACCTGCGTGCGTCGGCCCACGGCCTGGTCCAGGTCCGGGATCGCCGCGCACCCTCCCGCAAGCAGGAGCTTGTCGATGCTGCCGTACTTGCTGGAGGTGTAGAAGAACTGGAGGATCCGTGAGACTTCGAGCGCGAGGTTGTCCATGAATGGCTGGAGCACCTCCGGCTCGTAGTTTTCGGGCAGGCCACCGTTGCGCTTGGCTATCTCTGCTTCGTCGGCGGTCAGGCCGAAGTGGCGCTGAATTTCCTGCGTCAGTTGCTGGCCGCCGAACGGTTGTTCGCGCAGGTACACCGACTCACCGTTGCGCATGATGTTCACGCTCATCACGCTGGTACCAACGTCGACGATCGCGATCGTCTGGTCGTGGCCGCCGTCCGGCAGGCCCTGCGCGATCAGTTCGAACGCCGCCTGCGTGGCATAGGATTCGATGTCGACGACG
>CAMDXD010000036.1 GCA_945877995.1 Bordetella parapertussis | reverse complement strand
CGGACGCGCGCGAGAAGTTCGCCGGGCTGGGTGCCGACGTGGTGGCCAGCCGCCCGGCCGAGTTCGCTGCGGTGCTGAAGGCCGATATCGCGCGCTGGGCGCGCGTCGTGAAGGAATCCGGCGCGAGGGTGGAATGAAGCCCGGCATGTCCGTGCCGCCGGTCACGCAGGCGCTGGTTGACCGGGCACATGCGCTGACCCGCCAGTCACTGCCCGCCGATGTGCGCACACTCGCGGTGCAGTGCATCCTCGACACGCTGGGCGTGATGCTGGCCGCGCGCGAGGAACCGCTGGTGCGCCTGCTCGCGCGGTCGGTACAGGAGGAAGGTGGGCGGCCGCAGGCGACGGTGCTGTGCGATGGCCAGCGCGTGCCGGCCGCGCAGGCGGCGCTGTGCAACGGCACCCTCGCGCATGCGCTCGACTACGACGACGTCAACCTGAACATCAACGGCCATCCGTCCGCGGTGTTCCTGCCGGCGCTGCTCGCACTCGGCGAATCGACCGATGCCTCCGGCGAGGACCTGCTGCTGGCCTTCGTCGCAGGCTACGAACTGGCCTGCCGTGCCGGTTCGCTGGTGCAGCCCGACCACTATGCGCGCGGCTTCCACTCGACGTCGACGGTCGGTGCGCTCGGCGCGGCGATGGCCTGCGCGCGCCTGCTGGGGCTCGACGCCGCGCGCTGCGGACATGCGCTGGGTATCGCAGCGACCCGCGCCTCCGGGCTGAAGGCGATGTTCGGCACTGATTGCAAGGCCTACCATGCGGGGCTTGCCGCGGAGGACGGCGTGCGTGCCGCGCTGCTCGCCCGGCACGGGATGTCGAGCCGCCCCGACGTACTCGAATGCCGGCAGGGCTTCGCAGCTGCGCTGAGCACCGACTTTTTTCCCGAGCGTGCACTCGTCGAGGACCGCTGGTTCATCCGCGACAACCTGTTCAAGTACCACGCGGCCTGCTATGGCACGCATTCCACGATCGAATGCGCTGCGCGCCTGCGTGCCGAACATGCGATCGATCCGCTGGCGATCGAGCGAATCGTCATCCGGGTCGAAAAGGTGAACGACAGCACCTGCAACATCGCGCGGCCGGAATCCAGCCACGAGGCGAAATTCAGCCTGCGCTTCACCGCTGCGCTCGCGCTGTGCGGTGGCGACACCGGTGCGCTGGACAGCTATGGCTCGGTGCAGCTGGCCGACCCGGCGATCCGCCGGCTGATCGAGCGCACCGAGGTCGAGCTCGTCGACGGCTGTCCGACGATGTTCACCCGCGTC
Source organism: Bordetella parapertussis (assembly GCA_945877995.1). Classification (GTDB taxonomy): domain Bacteria; phylum Pseudomonadota; class Gammaproteobacteria; order Burkholderiales; family CAIKXV01; genus CAIKXV01. The sequence goes on along the minus strand of CAMDXD010000036.1, from coordinate 15,435 downwards.
GCGGTAACCTCGGCCAGCGGAGAGGTCTCGACCGAACACGATTCCGGCGTGCCGCTGGCGGACCTCGCCCTGCAGGGCCGCAAGCTCGATGTGAAGTTCGCATCGCTGGCCAACCGCGTGCTGGGCACCCGGCGCGCCGCCGAACTGTCCTCGGCAGTCTTCTCGATCGAGGACATCCGGGTGCGCGACCTGGTCGCGCTATGTGGCCCTGCGGGCTGACCGATGGCGCAACAGCGATGCAGCCGGCGTCGACCGGTGATCTCCAGAAGGAACGCATGAACGCCCCGACCCTGAACGACGCCGCGCTGCCACACGCCGCCGCCGCAGCAGCAGACGTAGCGGTGCGTGCGGCCGTCGCCTCGGGCATCCGCCGACTGACGGACTGGGCGGCCGGTCACCGGCTGCCGGGGCGCGATGGGGGTAATCCGCTGGCGGCGTTTCCGGCAGCGATCGCCGTTCGGGCCGCGCGCGTGATCGGGGATAACCTCGCTGCCGCGCTGGCTGCATCACCGGAGCCGGAAGTCGGCCGGGTGCATCGCCAGCTGGTGCGGCGGGGCGGCACGCCTGAATGCACGCTGCTGGCCGATCCGCCGCTGCGCACCGACCGCTTTTCCGCGGCACTGGGCAACGGCATCGCGGGCAGCTGGTGCGAGCTTGACGAGGGCTACCGTCTCGCGCCCTGCCATGCCGGCCTCTACACGTTGCCAGCGCTGTGGGCGGAGGCAGAGGCGGGCGGCCTGAGCGTGGCCGAAGTCCTCGCATGCGCGGTGCTGGCCTATGAGGTGACCGGGCGCTTCGCGGCTTGCTGGATCTTCCCGCAGATGACACTGCATCCGCATCCGCAGACTGCGGCGATCGGCGGCGCGATCGCCACGACGCTGGCGCGGCGCGCGGATTCGGCGCTGACCCATCAGGCCGTGACGGCCTCGTCCACGCTGGTGACGGTCGGCGGCTATGAACATGCGCTGCACGGCGCGCTGGTGCGCAACGTGTGGGCGGCGGTGGGCACGGCCAATGGCATGCGCGCGGCTGACTGGGCCGAGTGCGGCCTGGGCGGCCTGGCCGACGGGGCCTACGATGTGTTCACCACGCTGCTCGGCCAGCCTGCCGATCCGTCTGCCCTGGTCGACGGACTGGGCGAGACCTGGGCGATCGGCTCGGGCTACCACAAGGTACATGCCTGCTGCCAGTCGACGCATTCCGCGGTCGAGGCGACGCAGGCGGCGATGGCCCAGCTGCCGCCGGGCCGCTCGCATGCCGATGTCGAGTCGGTCCTGCTCGAGACGCATCGGCCGCAGATGAGCAACCCGCGGCCCGGCACCACGCTGGCGGCGCGCTTCTCGTTCGAACACGTACTGGCGACCGTGCAGGTGCACGGCCATGCCGGCGCCGATGCATTCGCCGCCGCGACGCTGGACGATCCGGCGGTCGTGCGCCTGCGTGAACGCATCCGGCTCGAACCGTACGCGCCGGTGCGCCCGCGGCCGCTGGATCGGCCCGCGCGGGTCACGCTGACGCTCGCCGACGGTTCGCAGTTCACCGGTGAATGCCTGAGCGCGCGCGGCGGGCCCGACCGGCCGTTCGATGATGCGCAGATCCGCGCGAAGGCGCAGGGCATCACCGGCACCCGGCATCCGCATTTCGTCGAGTCGGTCGCGGCGCTCGAAAGCCTGGATGCTGCGGTGCTGGCCCGGCCCTGGTCCGAATGGATCGCGTCAGCGCTGTCGCGCGACGTGATGTGCCGCTGATAGCCTGCCGAACCCAGAGGAGTCCGTCGATGCGATCGTTCCCGTGCCTGTCTTGGTTGACCCTGCTGCGTCAACGCCCCCGCCTGCTGGCGGCGGTGCTGTTGCTGATGCCGCTGTGCGGCAGCGCATTCGCACAATCCTGGCCTGCCCGGACCGTGCGCATCGTCGTGCCGTTCACCGCCGGCGGCACCACCGACATCATCGCGCGGCTGGTCGCCACCCGACTGTCCGAGGCGCTTGGCCAGCCGTTCATCGTCGACAACCGCGCCGGGGCTGGAGGCGTGCTCGGGATGGACATCGTCGCGAAGGCGGCGCACGACGGCTACACGGTGGTGCTCGGATCCACCAGTTCGACCGCGGTGAACGTCGGGCTCTATCCGAAGATGCCCTACGATCCGCTGAAGGACCTCGCGCCGATCATGCAGGTGGCCACCGGCCCGTACGTGCTCGCGGTGCATCCCGCGCTGCCGGCGAAGAACGTCGGGCAGCTGATCGCACTCGCGAAGGTACGGCCGGGCCAGCTCAACTTCGGTTCGTCGGGCAACGGTACGGCCCTGCACCTGACCGCGGAGCTGCTGAAGTCGATGACCGGCACCCGCATGGTCCATGTGCCGTACAAGGGCGCCTCCGCCGCGATGCCCGACCTGCTGTCCGGACAGACGCAGTTCATGTTCTCCGACATGCCGCTGTTCGCGCCGTACGTGAAGGCGGGCAAGCTGCGCGCGTTGGCGGTGACCACCGCGAAGCGCTCCTCGGTGTTGCCCGACCTGCCGCCCATCGCCGAGACGGTGCCAGGCTACGAGGCCACGTCGTGGTACGGGTTCATGGCACCTGCCGGCACTTCGCGCGAGATCATCGGCCGCTTCAATGCGGAAGTGGTGAAGGTTCTGCGGCTGCAGGACATCCGCGACCGCTATCGCGAACTGGGCATCGAACCGGTGGAGGGCACGCCAGAGCAGTTCGGCACCTACATTGCCAGCGAAATCCGCCGCTGGAGCGCGGTGATCAAATCGGCGGAAGTGAAGATCGACTGACCGATGACGAACGCACGGCCCGCACGCATACGAACGGGGTTCCACGATGCAACCCGATGAACTGGGCGCGGTCGAAGCGGTCGCGCTGATCCGCGCCGGCCGGCTGACGGCGACTCGCCTGGTCGAGGCCTGCCTTGCGCGGATCGCGCTGCGCGAGCCGCAGGTACAGGCGTGGGCGGTACTCGACGCCGAGGGGGCGCTGGCGCGCGCGCGTGCGATCGATGCCGCGGCGGCGCACGCAGGGTTGCTGCCCGGCATCCCGGTCGGCGTGAAGGACGTGATCGACACCGCCGGCATGCCTACCAGCTACGGATCGCCGATCTACGCGGGGTATCGGCCAAGGGCCGACGCGGCCTGCATCGCGCTGCTGTGCGCCGAGGGCGGCATCGTGCTCGGCAAGACGGTGACCGCGGAGTTCGCCACCACGACCCCGGGCGTGACTCGCCATCCGTGGAACCCGGCGCATACCCCGGGTGGTTCCTCGAGCGGCTCTGCAGCGGCCGTGTCCGATCGCATGGTGCCGCTGGCTTGCGGCACCCAGACCTCGGGCTCAGTACTGCGGCCCGCGGCGTTCTGCGGCATCGTCGGCTACAAGCCGACGTTCGGATGGCTGAGCCGCCAGGGCGTGAAGCAGGTGTCGGAATCGCTCGACACCCTGGGCAGTTTCGGGCGCAGCGTCGGCGACGCCGCGCTGATGGCCGCGGCGATGGCGCGGCAGCCAGGCATGGCGGTGGCCGATCCGCTGGCCCCCGCGTCCGTCACGATCGTGCGGACCGATCCGGCATCCGAGGGACAGCCGGAGGCCTGGGCCGCGCTCGATACCGTGGCGCGTGCGCTGTCGGCGGCGGGGGTCCCGGTCGCAGCGGCTGAACTGCCGGCACCCTGCAGTGAACTGGCGCGCATCCATCCCCTTATCGAGCATTTCGAAGCGGCGCGCGCACTCGCCCATGAGCATGCGCACCAGGCCGGCCAGATCAGCGCGAAACTGCGCGACCGGCTCGACCACGGGCTTGCGCAGCCGGCGGCCGAGTACCACGCTGCGCGCGCGATCGCGCACGGCTGCCGCTCATCGGTCGCGGGCTGGTTCGACGACCACCACGTACTGCTGGCGCCGAGCGCGCCGGGGGAGGCTCCGGAGGGACTGACCACGACCGGCAGCGCGGGCTTCAACCGGCGCTGGAGTCTGCTCGGCTTGCCCTGCCTGACGCTGCCGGTCATGCGCGGGCCGCGCGGGTTGCCAGTGGGCGTGCAACTGGTTGCGCGCTGGCATGATGAAGCGCGCCTGCTGGCGGCGGCTGCGTTCATCGAACGCCTCGTCGGATGGCGTTCCTGATGCGCTCACCAGGCCTGCTGCAGCATCGCCTCGATCTGGGCGGCGGAGTCGATCGGGCGCGGATTGAACGACAGGCCGGGTTCGGCATGGATGCGCTGCGCCACCTCTGCCAGCGCGCTGCGCGAGATGCCGAACTCGCGCAGCGAGCGCCGCAGGCCGGCCGCCCGGCTGTAGCGGTCGAGGCGCTCGACCAGTGCGCCGGTCGATGCATCGGCGGCGCCGATCGCTCGGGCGAGGTCGGCCGCGGCCTCGGGGCAGGCCGGCAGGTTGAAAGCCAGCGCATGCGGCAGCACCAGCGCATTCACCTCGCCGTGCGAGGCGCCGAGCACTGGCGCGAGCTTGTGGCAGGTCGCGTGGTGGAGCGCGGTACGGGCATTGATGATCGCGGCGGCCACGAGGTAGCTGCCCAGCAGCAGGTCGTGCGCGCCGCGAGCGGGGCGGTGCGAAGCCTCGGCGAACGTGGCATCCGCCCCGGCGACCAGCCGTGCCAGTCCTTCGCGCGCGAACAGGCTGGACACCGGCGTGCGTGCCAAGGAGTACAGCGCTTCGCAGCCGTGCGCGAGCGCATTGGCGAGGGTGCCGGCGAGCAGCGGGCGCGGGATGCCGTCGAGCACGGCCGGATCGAACACCAGCACCCGCGCGGCGAGTTGCGGGTCGCGGAACAGCACCTTGTAGGCATCGTCGCGGGTCAGGCTGAAGCCAGGCGTCACTTCCGCGCCGGACAGGGTGGTCGGGATCGCCACCAGCGGCACCTTAGGCGCCGTGCTCGGATGGCCGACGATCCGTCCGGCCTCGCGGCGCAGCGCGAAGTGCTCGATGTCGATGCCCTCCGCCATTACCAGCGCGACGCCCTTGGCGAGGTCCGACACGCTGCCACCGCCGAATGCGACGATGCCGTCGCAGCCTGCGCGCCGCGCGACGGCTGCGGCCTCGAGCGTGGTCGACAGCGGTGCATGCAGCGGTACGTCGTCCCAGACGGGCGTGCCGGTGTCGAACCCGGCGGCGATGCGCTCGAACAGCACGCTGCGCCGTCCGCGCGCGCTGCAGACCAGGAAGGGCCGGCGGATGCCTTCTGCGGTCGCTTCAGCGGCCACGCGGTCGATCGCGCCGTTGCCCAGCACGAGACGTTGCCTTGGGAACGCGTGGACGAACGACAGCGGGGCGGCGGCGTGCAGCGGGTCCGGATGCGTCGACATGGCCTGGAGGGTGCGGGATGGAGTGCGGAGAATAACGCGGCGGAGGTTCCATGGCGGCGGTGAACGAACGCGATCCGGATGCGGCGACAGGCGCGGAGGGCGGGGCGGGCGGGCAATCGTACGGTCTGCTGATCTCGTCATTCGACTTCTCGCCGGTCGCCGAAGACGAGTTCCACGACTGGTACGACACCGAGCACATCCCGGAGCGGCTGCGCATCCCCGGCTTCCTCGACATCCGGCGCTGGTGCAGCATCGACGACCCGAAGGTGTCGATGACCACCTACGACCTTGCCTCGGCTGACGTTTTGCGCAGCCCGGGCTACCTCGCGGTCGGCTACAAGAACAACTCGCCGTGGACGCGACGGGTCGGCTGGCGCTGCATCAAGCGACTGCGCGCAGAGGCGGCCCAGTGCTGGCCGGGGAACCGGCTGGCTCCCGAGGGCGCGCTGGCGCTGCTCGTGGTCGCTGCCAACCCGGCCGAAGGGCGTGCGGCGGAACTGGCCGACTGGGTCGGTCGCTCCGCCGCGACGCAAGACACGGTGGACGGACTGCGCTGCGTGCGTACCTTCGTCGCTTCGGCCGGTACGCATAGGCACGTGGTCACCTATCATCTCGACCATGAACGCCTGCTGCAGGATGCGTCCGTGCAGGAACGGGTGGTGCAGCCCTGGCTCGACCAGTCCGCCGCCACCGATCTTCAGTTCACCCGCTGCCGCCGCTACACCCGCGTCGGCTGACCGTCCACGGAGACCACGATGAATGACATGAAGGCACCGGCCGCCATTGGCCAGGCAACACTGACACCGGCCCAGGTCCGCGCGATGTACCCCGGCGCGCTGTCCCAGACCTACCTCGACGTCGCCGGCCGCTGTCTCATCGGCACCCCGGTACGCGAGGCGATCGAGCGCCACCTCGACATGCGGATGCTCGGCGGCGACAAGGCGGCGATGTTCGCCCTGGTGGAGCGTACCCGCGCCAGCTTCGCGCGGCTCGTGAATGCCCATCCGGACGAGATCGCCTACACGAAGAACATCTCCGAGGGACTGAACATCGTCGCCACCGCGATCGACTGGAAGCCGGGCGAGAACGTGGTGCTCTGCGCCGACCTCGAGCACGCGAACAACGTGTACGTCTGGCTCAACCTGGCTCGCCGCTTCGGCGTCGAGGTGCGCTCGATCCCGATGCGTGGTGGCGCCTACCCGGTGGCCGAGATGGCTGCGGCAGTCGACGCGAAGACCCGGCTGGTCACGCTGTGCGCGGTGAGTTTCGCGCCCGGCTTTCGCGTCGACCTGGCGCCCCTGTCGGAAGCCTGCCGCCGCCATGACGCGCTGTTCATGGTCGACGGCGCGCAGTCGGCCGGCATGGTCGACAGCGATGTCGAGCGCTTCGGCATCGATGCGCTCGCGGTGTCGACGCAGAAGGGCCTGCTCGCGCTCTACGGCATGGGCTTCCTGTACGTGCGCCGGCGCTGGGCCGAGCGCCTCGCGCCGATGTTCCTCGCGCGCTTCGGCGTCGACCTGGGCGAGAAGGGCGAGGCGGCGCTGGGCGACTTCGACTTCAAGCTGATGCCGGGCGCGCGGCGGTTCGACCTGGGCAACTACAACTTCATCGGCGTCGCCGCGGCCGATGCATCGCTGGACTTGCTCCACCGCGTCGGCATTGCGAACATCGAGGCGCACAACACCGCGCTGGCCGTGCAGCTGGCCGAAGGCCTGGTGGCGCTCGGCCTGCCGTTGATCGGCGCGCCGCGCGGCGCGCAGCGCAGCCAGATCGTGATGATCGGCGCGATGGGCGATGGCCATGACGTGGCCGACGACGGCCGCATGCAGTCGCTGTACGAGCACCTGAGCGCCCATGGCGTGAAGCTGTCGGTGCGGCGCGGTGCGCTGCGCTTCTCCATCCATGTCTACAACGACGCCTCCGACATCGAGCGCGTGCTGTCGTTGTGCAAGGCGTGGGTCGGCACGGCGGGCACGGGCGCACGATGAGCTTCGACGTGATCGTGGTGGGCGAGGGCATCGCCGGGCTGGCGACGGCGCGCGACTGCGCACGCGCTGGGCTGCGCACCGGTACCGTCGAGCAACTGATGTTCGGCGGGCTGGTGACGAGCATCAATGAGCTGATCGATTGGCCGGCCGAGGAGGGCGGGCCCTGCTCCGGCAGCGATCTGGCCGCAAACTGGATCACCGAGGCAGCCGACGCCGGCGTCGAGAGCCTGGGCGGTTGCGCGACCGCACTCGAGGCATCGGCCAGCGGCCTGCTGCTGCACACCGATGCGGGTACGCATGAAGCACGCTGCGTGGTCATCGCCACCGGCGCGTCGCGGCGGCCGCTCGGTATCCCGGGCGAGGCTGCCTATGTCGACCGCGGCCTGTCGCATTGTGCCGACTGCGACGGGCCCCTGGTCAAGGGCGCCGACGTAGTGGTGGTCGGCGGTGGCGACAGCGCGCTGCAGGAGGCCGCAGTGCTGGCGCACTACGCGCGCACGGTGCATGTCGTCCACCGGGGCACCGCGTTCCGCGCGCGGGCGTCGGTGCACGCTGCATTCGAGCAGGCGTTTGCGGGGCGCGGCGAGGCGCTGCGCATCCACTGGCAGTCGACGCTGGCCTCGATCGAAGGCACCGACGGCATCGACGCGGTGACCGTCGCCGGGCCCTCGGGAACATCGCGGTTGCCCGTGCGCGCGGTATACCCGTGCGTCGGCCTGTTGCCCAACAGCGGATGGACCGGGCTTGCCACCGCGGCGGATGGCGCGATCCAGACCGATGCGCGGCTCGCCGCGTCGCTGCCGGGCACTTACGCGGTCGGGGCCGTGCGTGCCGGATACGGCGGGCGCCTGGTCGATGCGGTGGCCGATGCGGCGCTGGCCGCGCGGTCGGTGGAGGAGTCGCTGCAATGCTGAAGCTCTGGGGCAGGCTGACATCCAACCGTACGCAGAAGGTGCTCTGGACACTTGCCGAGATCGGGATCGACTTCGACTTCATCCTGGCCAGTGGCGTGATGGGCCAGGGTGGCCATGTCGCCAAGGGCAATACGCCGTTCGGCGTGGTCGACACCCCTCAGTATCGCGCGCTCAATCCCAACGGACGCATCCCGACGATCGACGACGACGGCTACGTGCTGTGGGAGTCGAATGCGATCTGCCGCTACCTGGTGATGCAGTACGCACCCGAGGCGATGTATGGCAACGACGTACGTACCTTCGCATCGGCGACCCGCTGGCAGGATTTCGAGAACAACGAACTGCTGCCGCCCCAGCACGAACTCGTGATGGAACTGGTGCGGCTGCCTGTGGAGCAGCGCAGCGCAGACAATCTCGCGAAGGCGCGCGCCGCGTTCAACAAGCGCCTCGAGATCATCGAGGCCCAGCTCGGGCAGAGCCGCTTCATGGTCGGCGACCGCTTCACCTTCGGCGACATCCCGATCGGCATCCGCGTCCATCGCTGGGTGCTGCTGGAAGCCGAGCGCCCGCGCTTCCCGAACATCGAGCGCTGGTATGCCGGGCTGGTGGAGCGGCCGGCGTTCCAGCGCTTCACCGCCGATCCGGCGAACCATGTCGAGGGCTGAGCGTACGCGGGCCGGCGGGCGCGCGCTGCCGACCCCGACAGCCGCCGCTGTGGGTACACTTCGCGCACCACGCGGCCGGCACTTCGATGCTGGCGCAACAGGGCCCCGGAGGAAATTCATGGACCGATTCGTTACCGTGTCGCGGCGCACGCCTGGCGCGCCTGCCGCATCCAGACTTGCAGCCATGCTGTCGGCACTGACCGTCGCGGCCGGGTTGCCAGCGATCGCCGTCGCGCAGGCACCAGCCTGGCCGGCCAAGCCAGTGCGCGTGATCTTCCCGTATCCGCCCGGCGGCGGTACCGATGCGGTCGGTCGCATCGCGACCAATGCGCTTGCCGAGCAACTCGGCCAGACCTTCGTCGTCGACACCCGTCCGGGGGCCAGCGGGCAGATCGGTACCGAGGTGGCCAGCAAGGCGCCCGCCGATGGCTACACGCTGGTGCTCGGCAACGTTGCACCGATGGCGATCCTGCCGGCGTCCAACCCGAAGCTGCCCTACGACCCGCTGCGCGACCTGGCGCCGATCAGCCTGATCGCGACTTCCGACTACATCCTGACCGTGCATCCGTCGCTGCCGGTGCGCAACCTGACCGACCTGCTCGCGCTCGCGAAGAAGCGCCCGGGCGAACTCAGCTTCGCCTCGAGCGGGGCCATGGGCGGGCCGCACCTCGCGGGTGAACTGCTGAACCTGCTCGGTGGCGTCAACATGTTGCACGTGCCGTACAAGGGTAACGGTCCGGCCGTGGTCGCGGTGCTTTCGGGCGAAGCGACGATGCTCTACGGCACCGGGCCGGCCGTAGTTCCGTTCGCCCAGCAGGGCAGGATGCGCATCATCGCGACCACGGGCCTCAAGCGCACCATCAAGGACGTGCCGTCGATCGCCGAGCAGATCAACGATTTCCAGGTCACCCAGTGGTACGGGCTGCTCGCGCCTGCAGGCACGCCACGCGAGATCGTTGACCGGCTGGCCAAAGAGACCGCGCGTGCGGTGGCCGACCCGAAGAACGCCGCCGCGCTGGTCAAGCTCGGGGCCGACCCGATGTCGAACAGCCCGGCAGACTTCCGACGCTTCATCGAAGTCGAAATCGCCCGCTATACCAAGGTGGTAAAGGCGGCGAAACTTTCCGCGCAATGAACCTGGGGCAGGAACTCGATCCGTTCGAGTTCTTCTTCGACAAGCCGTGGAGCGACGGCCTGCCGGTGGTGACACCGACGCAGGAGCGCCTCGACTGGATGCTCGCGGGCACGCAGCGCGATGCGGCCGAGGAGGTCGGGCCGGTGCCGCCGGCGATGAATGTCGCGACCGTGCGCGACGTCGCGCTTCATGCGGTGATGGCGGGTTGCCGTCCCGAGTACCTGCCGGTGGTGTTGGGCGGTCTGTCGCTGATCCTGCAAGAGCCGTTCAACATGAACGGCGTGCAGGGCACGATGCACGGCGTCGCGCCGCTGATGATCGTCAACGGCCCGTATGCGGCGAAGATCGGCCTGCACGGCGGCAACGGCTGCCTCGGGCCGGGTTTCCGCGCCAACGCCACCATCGGCCGGGCAATCCGGCTGATCCTGCTCAACCTGGGTGGCGGCATCCCCGGGCTGGCTTCGGCCACCGTGCTGTCGACGCCGCAGCGCTACACCGCCTGCTGGACCGAGAACAGCGAGCGCAGCCCGTGGGAGACGCTGGCTGTCTCGCGCGGCTATCGGCCGGACGAAGACGTGATCACCTGCGCGATGGTCGAGAGTCCGCGCCTGTGCTACGACGACGTGAGCCAGGAGCCGGTACGGCTGCTCACCGGCATCGCGGACACGATGGCGGCGATGAGCAGCTGGAACATGCATGTGCGCTCGGACATGGTCGTGGTGATCGGCCCCGAGCAGGCGACGCTCTGCGAGCGTTCTGGCTGGCCGCGGGCGCGCGTGCACGAGTGGCTGGTGGCCAATGCCGGCATGCAGGTGGCGCAGATGCGCCGGGGGGGCAACTGGCGCGACGAACGCGCTCGGAAGATCGGCGTGGACCCGTCCGACGATGCCGCCTTCGTGCTGGTGATCAAGGATGCGCGCGACCTGCACCTGATGGTCGCCGGCGGATGGGGTCCGGTCAGCGCGGTCGCGCATGGCTGGGGTGGGGGCAGCCGTGCCGTGCACGGCACCTACCGGACAGACTGAGCGGGTGCGAACAGACATGGCAAGTGATGCGGTGATCGACGAGTTCGAATTCTTCCTCGACAAGGCCTGGTCAGACGGCCTGCCGGTGGTGACGCCGACCGAGGCGCGCCTTGCGCCGATGCTGGCCGCGACCGGCCGCGACCCGGACGAGCTGATCGGGCGCGTGCCGCCGGCCATGGAGCCGGTGACGGTGCGCATCGCGGCCATCCATGCGCTGATGGCTGGCTGCCGGCCGGAATACATGCCGGTCGTGCTCGGTGCACTGCCGCTGATCCTGCGCGACGCGTTCAACCTGAACGGCGTGCAGGGCACGATGCACGGCGTGGCACCCCTGATGATCGTCAACGGCCCGCATGCGGCGGCCATCGGCCTGAACGGCAGCAACGGCTGCTTCGGGCCGGGCTTTCGCGCGAACGCAACCATCGGCCGGGCGATCCGCCTGATGCTGCTCAACCTCGGCGGCGGCATGGCGGGTATCGCCTCGGCTACCATCTTCGCCACGCCGATGCGCTACACCGCCTGCATCACCGAGAACACCGCACGCAGCCCGTGGGACACCCTGGCCGTGTCCAAGGGCTATGGCGCCGCGCAGGACGTCATCACCTGCGCGATGGTCGAGAGCCCGCGCCTGCACTTCGACGACGTGAGCCAGGAGCCCGAGCGCCTGCTGACCGGTATCGCCGATGGCATGACCGCGCTTGGCTCATGGAACATGCATGCGCGCTCTGACATGGTGGTGGCGATGGGCCCGCAGCATGCGACGATCTGCGCGCAGGCCGGCATGAGCCGCGAAGACGTGCACCGGTGGCTGGTCGAGCGCGCCGGGCGCACCGTCGGTGACTTGAAGCGCGGCGGCAACTGGCGGCGCGAGCGTGCGCTGCAGTTCCCGATCAAGGTCGACCCCGACGACGATGCCTGCTTCATCCCGACGCTGAAGGATCCGGTCGACCTGCAACTGATCGTCGCCGGCGGCTGGGGACCATGCACCGCGATCTGCCATGGCTGGAGCGGCGGCAGCCGGGCGGTGCATGGCGCATATGACGTCCACGGGCAATGAAACGAACACACCTGGGAGCACACACGACATGAACGAACTGCCCTTCATCGATCCGACCGCCGGTGGCAACCGGCCGCCGGTCGCCCTCGCACCGCGGCCGATGGACCTCGCCGGCAAGGTGGTCGCGATGATCGACAACACCAAGGAGCAGGGCAGCCTGATCCTCGAGACGATCGCGCAGGTGCTGCGCGAGCGCCACGGCGTGGCGAAGGTGATCATCCGGCGCAAGGAGCATTACTCGAAGCCGGCCACCGACCAGCTGATCGACGAACTCGCGCAGGAGGCCCACCTGGCCGTCGCTGCCGTGGGTGGGTGAGGGTCCTGCACGTTGTGCAGTGTGCACGACACCGTCGAATTCGAGAAACGCGGCATCCCCGCGACCGTGATCATCACCCAGGCGTTCCGCAATGCCTGCGTCTTCCAGTTCCGGTCCAAAGGCATGGCCGGCCATCCGTACATCGAGCTGCCGCATCCGATCAGCAACATGACCGAAGACGAGATGCGGGGGGCGACGCTCGCGGAAGTGGATGCGCTGGTGAAGCAGCTGGTCGCCTGATCTGCGGCCAGCAGGCCGGCGGGTTGCCTGCCGCCGGCCGCTAGCGCGGTCGCGCGAAGCGCAGGGCGAACTTGTCGCTCGAGGGTTTCGCTTCTCTGTAGTGCGACGCGCGCGTGTCGGCAGGGTTGCGCCACGCCGCGCCGTCGGCCTCGAACAGGAAGCCCGCCGCCTCGACCTCGCGGCGCAGCGCCGCCTCGTCGATGCGGTGCAGGGTCTGCGTTTCGGTGAGGCCGGTACCGGGCCGCCCCGAGTGGTCCATGATCACCAGCCGGCCGCCGGGCTTGAGTGCATCGAACATCGCCCGGTTCATCTTCATCCGGTCGGTCGGCGTGTTCACGATGTCGTGGTAGGACAGGACCAGCGTTACCAGGTCGACGCGCGGCGCGCCGGCCGGGAACGGATCGTCGAACGGACGCGCCAGCACTTCGATGGCGGACGGGGTGGCCTTCGCGCGCGCGAGGAGGGCAGGCCCCGGCTTGGGTGCCTGCGCCCAGACCTTGCCGGTCGCGCCCACCGCGACCGAGAACACCTGCGTGGTGTAACCACCGCCGGCGGATATATCGAGCACGCTCATGCCCGGGCGCACCAGGGACAGGCGCAGCAGGTCGGCCGGCATCCGTCGCGCATCGGCCTTGCGGTCATCGACCGGGCGCAGCGGGCTGGCCAGCACCGCGTCGAAGTCGATGGCCGGCGTGGCCGCGCAGCCAGGCAACGTCGATATCAGCGTGGCGGAGGTGCCGAGCAGGGCGAGGCTGGCGGTGAAGCTCCGACGGGTGCGATTTGTTAGCTGGGCCATGCGGGGCTCCTCGTTTAGGTCGAAATCGTCCGGCATCGTAGCAATTCCCGCGCGCCTGCGCCGGCATCGGGACCGAGACCGGCACCGGCCTGCGCCGTGCCGTGGTTGAACAGTTCGGCTTCACAGGCATCTGCCATCTACGGTATGCTTTTCCGGCCACAATGTGGTGACGGGACGCGCGGTATCGCCGGGGACATGCCCCGGCTGCACGCGCGCCCAGACCAGGGGGAGTCAATCGATGAGCAGAAAATGGATGGCTGCGCTCGTGCGCGGCATGCTGCCAGCCGCGCTGGCCGGCGCGTTCGGGATCCTCGCCGGAGCCGCTGGCGCACAGACGCCGACCAAACCGCCGACGGCCAAGGAGGTCGAGGGGCGCCGCGCCATGGGCGGGTATTTCCCCGAGCGGATGACCAATCCCAACCTCACTGCCAACCCGCCCCACCTTATCGCGACACCGCTCGACCAGATCCCGCTCGACCGCATCCGCGTGCCCGAGGGCTTCAAGGTGGAAGTCTGGGCACACGGTATTCCCGGCGGACGCATGATGGCGCGCGCCCCGGGGGGCACGGTGTTCGTCGGCACCCGTACGATCGGCCGCGTCTACGCGGTCTACGAGCAGAACGGCCAGCGCGTCTCCAAGGTGGTTGCCGAGAAGCTCGTGCAGCCCAACGGCGTGCTGGTGCAGAACGGCGCTCTTTACATCGCTTCGATCAACCGCGTGTTCCGCTACGACAACATCGAGGCCAACCTCGAGAACATCCCGGCGCCAGTGGAGATGACCGAGGCGTTCAAGTTGCCGCCCGAGGTGCATCACAACTGGAAGTTCCTCTCCTTCGGTCCCGACGGGAAGATCTACTTTCAGGTGGGCTCGCCCTGCAACGCCTGCGAGATCAACCCCGGCGTGCACGGTCAGATCCGCCGCTACAACCTCGACGGCTCGGGCATGGAGATCGTCGCGCGCGGGGTACGCAACACCGTGGGCTTCGACTTCCATCCGAAGACCGGCGAACTCTGGTTCACCGACAACGGACGTGACTGGGCTGGCGAGAATGGCTTCGAGGACGAGCTCAACCGGCTGCCCGCCAACATGATCGGTGCGCACTTCGGCTTCCCGTACTGCCACGCCAACGGGCAGCCCGACCCGGATGTGCGCGTGCCGAATCCGTGTGCCAACGTCGTTCTTCCAGTGACGACACTGGGCGCGCACACGGCAGCGCTGGGCATGCGCTTCTATACCGGCAAGATGTTCCCGGCCGAGTATCAGGACTCGATCATGATCGCGCGTCGGGGCTCGTGGAACCGTACCGAACGCGCGGGCTATGACGTGGTGCGCGTGACGACGACGCCGGATGGCCGCAATGCACGGGTCACCCCGTTCATGACCGGCTTCCTCGATACCGCGAAGAACGCCTACTACGGCCGGCCGGTCGATGTACTGCAGTTGCCCGACGGATCGATGCTGGTCGCCGACGAGCAGAATGGCGCGATCTACCGCGTGAGCTACTCGCGGTGACAGGGGGTGTCGATCACGCGCCGCAGCCGTTGCGGCGCGTGTTCGCATCGGTTGCGCTGGCCGCGACGCTCGCAGCCAGCGTGGCCTTCGCCCAGCAGGTCTGGCGGCCAGGTGATCCCGCCAGGGGGGCGGCACTGGCCGCCGCCTGCGCAGGCTGCCATGGCGAGCACGGTGCGGCGCCGATTCAGGGCATCCCGGCGCTGGCCAGCCAGCAGCCGGAGTTCCTCATGCTGCAACTCGTGCTGATGCGCGAAGGGTTGCGCGACGTACCGGCCATGACCGGGACACTGAAGGGCCTCAACGACCGTGATCTGGTGGATATCGCCACCTACTACGGGGCGTCCCGGCCGTTCAACAGCCCGCCTGCACGTGATCCGGCGCTCTACGCCCGCGGCGAAACGCTGTCCGGGGCGATGGGTTGCAACAGCTGCCACATGGGCGACTACAGCGGGCAGCGCCAGGTGCCCCGGCTGGT
>CAMDXD010000035.1 GCA_945877995.1 Bordetella parapertussis | reverse complement strand
GTCACCGCGGCAGTGTGTATCACCGCTTCGATCGGCGCCGCGCGGAACGCCCGGTCGAGCGCCCCCGCATCCATCAGGTCGCCATCGACCGCATGCACCTTCCCGGGCAGCGCGGACAGTTCCACCGCGGCCACCGCCGGCGGCAGCGTCATGTCGAACGAAACCACCTCGCGCCCGGCGCGTGCGAGCGCCTCCACCACGTTGAGCCCCACATAACCGCTGCCACCGGTCACCAGGATCGCCATGCCCCCCCCTTGCAGTTGCGTGCAGCGCGGAGGCACCCTCGTGCATCCGCGCAATCGAGCCTCGATGTTACCTGCCCGCCGGGCGATAATCGGGGGATGATCCGCTTCCAGAACCTCGCCCTGCGCCGCGGCGCCAAGCTGCTCGTCTCCGATGCAACCGTCCAGATCGCCCCCGGCGAGCATGTCGGGCTGGTCGGCGACAACGGCAGCGGCAAGTCGTCCCTCGTCTCGCTGCTGCTCGGGGAATTGCTGCCCGATGCCGGCGACGTCTTCATCCCGGCACACTGGCGCATCGCGCACGTGGCGCAGCACGCGCCGCACAGCGAGCGCGGTGCCACCGAGTTCGTGATCGACGGTGACCACCTGCTGCGCCTTCTCGAGGCCGACCTCGAGAAGGCCGAGGCCGCCCACGACGGGCACACCGCTGGCGAACTCCACGCGAAGCTGGCCGACCACGATGCGTATACCGCCCGGTCACGTGCCGAGTCGCTGCTGCTCGGCCTGGGCTTCAAGCCCGCGCAGCTCGACAATCCGGTGTCGAGCTTCTCGGGCGGCTGGAAAATGCGGCTGGCACTGGCGCAGACGCTGATGTCGCCGTCCGACCTGATGCTGCTTGACGAACCGACCAACCACCTCGACCTCGACGCGATCGTCTGGCTCGAGGAATGGCTGGGGCGCTATCCGGGCACGCTGGTGATCATCTCGCACGACCGTGACTTCCTCGACTCCGCCATCGGCGTCACGCTGCACCTGGACGAGGGCAAGCTCAAGCGCTACGGCGGCAACTACTCGACCTTCGAGAAGGAACGCGCGATACAACTCTCCGTGCAGCAGTCCGCATTCATCAAGCAGCAGGCGCACATCGCCCACCTCGAATCGTTCATCGCGCGCTTCAAGGCCAAGGCCAGCAAGGCGCGCCAGGCACAGAGCCGGGTGAAGGCGCTGGAGCGGATGACGCTGGTGGCACCGGCCCATGCATCGAGCCCGGTGCAGTTCGAGTTCTACGACTCCGGGCAAAGCCCGAATCCGATGATCCACCTGGACCATGTGGCCTGCGGCTACCCGGCGGGCGGCACTGACGTGAGCCTGAGACCCGGGCAAGGCACCGGCAAGCCGACGATCATCCTGGGCAGCGTGAACCTCACGCTGATCCCGGGCCAGCGCATCGGCGTGCTCGGTGCCAATGGCCAGGGCAAGACGACCCTGGTGCGCACGCTCGCCGGTGAGCTGGCGCCGCTGGGCGGTGATCTCACGCTCGGGCGCAACCTGGCGATCGGCTACTTCGCCCAGCACGAGATCGAACGGCTGCGGCCCGACGACACACCGATCGGCCACATCAGCCGGCTCGCGCGCGAGATCAACTCGCGCGCGAAGGAAGGCGAACTGCGCGCCTTCCTCGGTCGATTCGACTTCAGCGGCGACATGGCGGTATCGAAGATCGCGCCGTTCTCCGGCGGCGAGAAGGCGCGCCTGGCACTGGCGATGATCGTGTTCCGCCGGCCGAACCTGCTGCTGCTGGACGAACCGACCAACCACCTCGACCTCGAGATGCGCGAGTCGCTGACCATGGCGCTCGCGCAGTTCGACGGCACGCTGATCCTGGTGTCCCACGATCGCCACCTGCTGCGCTCGACTGCGGACGAGTTCATCCTGGTTGCCGATGGCAAGGTCGAGCCGTTCAACGGCGATCTCGACGACTACCGCCAGTGGCTCGAGCAGCGCACGCGTGCAGCCGCCCGGCAGGCCGCGAAGGCCCAGTCCAAGGCGCCCGCCGCACCGGCGGAGGCAGCAGCGCCGAAGGCAGCGGCAGCGGCAGCGAAGGCAGATACCGCGAAACCGCATGACGGCAGGTCCACGGGCGGGCAGCGCAAGCCGATCGAGCGCGAAATCGCGAAGCTCGAGCAGGAAATCGAGCGCCTGACCACGGAAAAGGCACGGCTCGAGGCGCTGCTCGGAGATCCCGATCTCTACCTGCCGCCGCGTCAGGCCGAGCTGGCTGCGGCGCTCGCGCGCAGTGGCGATGTCGGCAAGCGGCTGGAGATGGCGGAAACCGACTGGATGGCTCGCCAGGAAACACTGGCCCGGGTGGCGCCGCTGTAGCGCGGGCTCCCAAGCCATCGCAAACGCCCGGCCCATCGGCAGCACGACATGCAGAAGTGAGCGAGCACTACCGTCAGATCAACTTTAAATTCTGAGCGCGGGTGCGGCTGACGGAGGTGCCGCGTCGACCGCGAAGCCCTCGTGCTTCAGCGCGGAGCGCACCCTGTCGCCGATCATGGCGTCCTCATCTGCGAGCAGGATGCGCATCGGTGGCCCAGGGTTGGTCCGGCGCGGTCGGTGCCTCGACCGCTGTTTCTGTCAGACTCGAATTGCAGGGCCTATCCACGCGACCGTTGACGGCCGTGGTCAGGTTCCCCGTCGAGTCATGATCCTCCGGAGGCAACGCGGATGTTGAAAGTATGGGGCCGCATCACGTCGATCAACGTGCAGAAGGTGCTCTGGTGCCTGGCTGAGACCGGCACGCCGTACGAGCGCATCGACGCCGGGCTCGCGTTCGGGCGCAACACCGAAGACTGGTACCGGAAGATGAATCCCAACGGACTGGTACCGACGATCGACGACGATGGCTTTGTGTTGTGGGAATCGAACACCATCGTGCGCTACCTGGCCGAAAGGTACGGCAGCGGCACGCTCTGTCCGGCGTCGCTGCAGGCGCGTGCGGACGCCGATCGCTGGATGGAATGGCACTCGACCAGCGCCTGGGGTACCTCGCTGCGCATCGCCTTCTTCAACCTGTACCGGGTGGCGCCGGAAAAACGCGACCCGCAGGCCGTGGCGTCGGCGATCGCGCAGAGCATCCAGTATTTCCGGCTGCTCGACAGCCACCTGGCCAGCCATGCGTACGTGACGGGCGATGCATTCACGATGGGCGATATTCCGCTGGGCTGCGCCGTCCACCGCTTCCTGAACATGGACTTCGAGCGTCCACCGCTGCCGGCGCTCGAGGCCTGGTACGGCCGGCTGAAGGAACGCAGCGGCTACCGCGACCACGTGGTGATGGCGTTGCAGTAACGGCTGCAGCCCGCGCCCGGCTCAGGCTGCAGCGAGGCGCGCGTTGGCCAGGGTCAGGCGGTCGAGCAGGATGCGCAGGAACGCGCGGTTCATCTTCACCTGCAGCGCATCGCTGGCCGTATTGAGCGAGGACGCCTTGATCTCGATCACCATCGTCGGAGTCAGGGCGGTGATGGATGTCGTGCGCCGCGCGACCAGAGCGCTGAAGTAGAGCATCTCGCCGAAGCAGTCGCCCGGCGCAAGGATGTTCAGCGTGGTGCCCCCGCGCGAGACGCGTACCTCGCCCTCGGCCAGGATGAAGAAACTGTCGCCCTGGTCCCCTTCGCGGACGAGCACCGTCGACGCGGCTGCACGCCACCAGCGAGTGACATGCAGCGCCTCCCAGATCTCGACGTCGGCGAACTCGCGAAAGAAGCTCAGCGCCTTGATTGCCGCGAACTTCACGGCATCGCTCAGGTCGCTCTGCGGCAGCGCCAGCGATCCGACCACGCGCGACAGATCGTCCGCGAACTCCTGCCACGTCGCGTAGCGGCGCGCGACATCCTTCGCCATCGCGCGCATCGTGACGTGGTCGAGGTCCGACGAGAGTCCCTCGCGCGCCTCCGAGGGCTTGACCGGCTCGATATTGAGGATCTGGTAGACCAGGCTCGCATGGCTGCCGCCGGCGAACGGCAGCTTCCCGGTCAGCAACTGGTAGAGCACCACGCCCAGCGAGTAGATGTCGGTCTGGTGGGTCAGGGGCTCGTCGCGCACCTGCTCTGGCGACATGTAGGCAGGCGAGCCGATGCCGTTGATCTGGGTGTTCTCGGCGGTCATCGACAGCGCCGCCCCGAAGTCGCTGACCTTGAACAGCGTATCCGCGTGACCCAGGATGTTCGCCGGCTTGATGTCGCGGTGGATCACGCCGCGCTGCTGGGCGAAGAACAGCGCCTGCGCGCACTTGAACACGACCTCGATCACCTGCTCGACCGGCAGCAGCCGCGCGACGTTGGCGTAGTGCTCGAGCGTGCCCCCGGGCACGTACTCCATCACGATGTAGCTGGCATCCTCGCCATCGACCGCATCGAAGATCGTGGTGATGTAGGGGTGCAACAGCTTGCCCGCCAGCGTCGCTTCGTTCAGGTACATGTTGCGGTAGCGGCGGGCCATGCGCACGTCGGCGGAGTCCGTGCAGGTGAACAGCTTGATCGCCACCTCGCGGTCGCCGAAGGGGTCGGTGGCGAGGAAGACGGTGCTGGTGGCGCCGCGCCCCAGTTCACGCAGGATGCGGTACTTGCCGATCTTCTTCGGGAAATCGTCGCGCATGTTCGGGTCGGCGGCCAAAGGGTGACCCGCTCCCGTCCGGGCGTGCGGTCGCAGCAATCGAGGTATCAGATAACGGCTTGCGCCGGATATTCTTGAGCGAGGCAGCGCAAACCGCGAAGGATTCGCTTGGTGTTTTGCCTGATCTCACGTATCTTCCAGCTTCCGCGACAGGGGCTGTTGCAATGTACATGACATTGTAATTACGCTCCCGTCCGCGAATGATGTTTTTTGCTCATCGTCTCTGACCTCTCCGGAAGGCCGGTCCGCCGCTTCAAGGCGAACGGATGTTCCTTCCCGCAGCGTTTCCCCAGGCTTACCTGATGAAGTGCGATTCGGTTGGTGCCGGTGTACGGGCCTGCCGACTGCTGCGTTTCGTTTGCGCGTCAGACTTGCCGTTTCCGCTTTCGGACGGCATGCCCTTCTGCCCATCGCAATCGCAGGCGCCCCCACCGGAATGGCGGCGCAGAGGACTCAGAAGATGACATTCGCCGAACTCGGGCTCGCCGCTCCCATTCTTGAAGCCGTCACGGCTGCCGGCTATACCGAACCGACCGCAGTGCAGGCTCAGGCAGTTCCCGTCGCCCTGCAGGGACGCGACCTGATGGTTTCTTCGCAGACCGGCAGCGGCAAGACCGCCGCTTTCATGCTGCCCGCGTTGCAACTGCTGACCGTGCCGCATCCGGCCCACGGCAATGGTCCGCGCGTCCTGGTGCTGACCCCGACGCGTGAGCTGTCGATGCAGGTCACCCGGGCGAGCGAGACCTATGGCCGCAATCTGCGCCGCGTGAAGACGGTGTCGATCGTCGGCGGGATGCCCTACCCGGTGCAGAACCGGATGCTGAAGATGGGCGTCGATATCCTGGTGGCCACCCCTGGCCGCCTGCTCGACCAGATGAACTCCGGCCGCGTCGACCTTTCGCGGCTGCAGTTGCTGGTGCTCGACGAAGCCGACCGCATGCTCGACATGGGCTTCAGCGAAGACCTCGACGCGATCGTGTCGAAGATGCCCACCACGCGCCAGACGATGCTGTTCTCCGCGACGATGGAGCCGGGCATCGTGCGCCTGGCCACCTCGATGCTGAAAGACCCGGTGCGCATCTCTGTCGACAGCCAGCAGACGCCGCACGTGAACATCGAGCAGCGCATGCACATCGCCGACGACATGGGCCACAAGAACCGGCTGCTCGACCACCTGCTGCGCGACGCGGAAATGAAGCAGGCGATCGTGTTCACGTCGACCAAGCGCTCTGCCGACGACCTGGCGCAGTCGCTGCTGCAAAGCGGCTTCTCGGCAGCCGCGCTGCACGGCGACATGAAGCAGAGCCAACGGTCGCGCACGCTGCAGTCGCTGCGCTCCGGCGGGCTGCGGGTGCTCGTCGCCACCGACGTGGCCGCGCGCGGCATCGACGTGCAGGGCATCTCGCACGTGATCAACTACGACCTGCCGCGCCAGGCCGAAGACTATGTTCACCGCATCGGGCGCACCGGCCGTGCCGGCCGCCAGGGCATCGCGATCAGCTTCATCGGCATCCGCGACCGGGGCGTCGTACGCACGATCGAGCGCTTCACGTCGCAGACGATCCCGATCACCGTGATCGCGGGCCTGGAGCCGCGTCCGCGCTCGGCATCGGCGCCGTCGTCACGTCCGTACGATCGCGACCGTTCCAGTGCGCCGGCACGCCGGCATACCGGCCCGAGCGCCGGCCGTCCCGGCAACCCGGCAGCACCGGGGGGCCCCGGCGGCAACTACCGCCATCGCGATCGCGCCGCTACTGGCGCCCCGCGGACGCGCTCGTACAGCCGACCGGACTAGGCGGGACGGCTCAACCCGGCCGGTCGCTGCCGATGGCCGCAGTGACGGCGGCCAGCCGGGCCTGCCTGACTTCGTCCGCGATCCGGTCGCGTCCCGATGCCCGCGCGATCGCGCCGGCATCGACGCCGCGGGCGGCCTCCAGCGCAGCCTGCATGCGCCGCCGCTGCGGATAGGGCCGCGACGCCAGCCCGAGCCTGCCACGGGCATCGAACTCGCACGCCTGCAGCATCTGCAGGAAGCGCTCGGGCCGGCGCACGCCGTCGGCGCCCTCGATCACCTTCAGCACGGTAGCCGGGCGCAGTTCGAGCGCGCGGTGGATGTCGGTATGGAACCGCGACACCAGCCGGGCGAGGTCATGGCATTCGGACGGCACGCGCAGCCGGCGACACAGCGCGTCGATCAGCGGCACCCCGCGCTGCTCGTGCGCGACATGGCGCGGCCACTCGGCCGGCGGGGTCGTGCCCTTGCCCAGGTCGTGCACCAGCAGCGCGAAGCGCACCGGCAGCGGTGCCTGCTCGCGGGCGGCGATGTCGATCGCCAGCATCACATGGACGCCCGTATCGATCTCGGGGTGGTGTGTCACCGGCTGCGGCACGCCGAACAGGCGATCGACCTCGGGCAGCACCTTCGCGAGGGCACCGCAGTCGCGCAACACCTGGAGCATCCGTGACGGTTCGCGCTCGGACAGGCCCTTGGCCAGTTCCTGCCAGACCCGCTCGGCAACCAGCGCATCCGCTTCGCCTGCGTCGACCATGCCGCGCGCAAGTGCAAGGGTCTCCGGCGCGACGGTGAAATCGGTGAAGCGCGCCGCGAAGCGCGCGAGCCGCAGGATACGCACCGGGTCTTCGGCGAACGCGACGCTGACATGGCGCAGCACGCGCGCCTGGATGTCGCGCACACCGTGGTACGGGTCGATCAGCGTGCCGGCGCCATCGCGTGCGATCGCATTGATCGTGAGGTCGCGACGGGCGAGGTCCTCCGCCAGCGTCACGTCGGGCGAGGCCTGTACGACGAAGCCGCGATAACCCGGCCCGCTCTTGCGCTCGGTACGCGCGAGCGCATGCTCCTCGTGGGTGACCGGATGCAGGAACACCGGGAAGTCGCGCCCGACGGCACGGTAGCCGAGGTCCAGCATCTGCCGTGGGGTCGCGCCCACCACGACCCAGTCGCGGTCGACCACCGGCAGGCCGAGCAGTCCGTCGCGCACCGATCCGCCGACCAGGAAGGTTTCCATCAGCGGCTCACCGCTCGAACGGCTCGACCCGTTCGGCCTCGGACACGGCTGCCGAGATCCATTCCTGCATCGGCGGCAGGTCGAGTACCGAGCGCATGTACGCGGCAGACTCCTCGGGAACGGCCACCCTGTAGCTGCGCAGGCGCAGAACGACCGGGGCATACATGGCATCGGCGATCGAGAACCGGCCGAACAGGAACGGCCCGCCAGCACCGTGGCGCGCACGCAGACCGGACCACAGGGCCAGCACCCGGTCGATGTCCGCCTGCGCCTCCGGCGACCAGGCGTGTCCGGCGCGATCGTAGCGGATGTTCATCGGCAGGTCGCGACGCAGCGCGGTGAAGCCGGAATGCATCTCGCACGCGGCCGAGCGTGCCTGCGCGCGCGCGGCCAGGTCGCCTGGCCACAGCCCGGCCGAGGGAAAGCGCTCGGCCAGGTATTCGCAGATCGCCAGCGAGTCCCAGACGGTGCATCCGCCGTCAACCAGCACCGGTACCTTGCCAGCCGCCGAGTACTGGCGGATGCAGGCCTGGCTGTCCGGCTGGTACAACGGGATGCGCACCGTCTCGAACGCGGCTCCCGTCATCGCCAGCGCGAGCCATGGCCTGAGCGACCAGGACGAATAGTTGTAGTTGCCGATCACCAGCACCAGCCCGGCGCCGGGCATGCCTTCGGGTCCGGGCGGCCGGCCGTGCATCGTGCCTCGCCTCAGCGACCCGCGCGGTAGCGGAAGGCCTGGTACCGGCCGCGCGGCGTGGCGTTACCCAGGTACTGGCGCGCGATCGGCTCGAGCGCGGACGGCGTGCGGTCGAACACCCCCGGAAAGGGCATCGACGACACGTTGTCGACGGTCATCGACAGGAAGTTGTCGTAGGTGATCAGCTTCACCGGCAGCATGCCGAACACGCGTGCCTGCAACCGCG
Organism: Bordetella parapertussis; assembly: GCA_945877995.1. Classification (GTDB taxonomy): domain Bacteria; phylum Pseudomonadota; class Gammaproteobacteria; order Burkholderiales; family CAIKXV01; genus CAIKXV01. The sequence goes on along the minus strand of CAMDXD010000035.1, from coordinate 8,133 downwards.
ACAGCCCCTCCGGTAACCCGACCACCGGCCGCTCGTGGCCGGTGACCTTGCCGACCAGTTGCACCAGTTCGCGCAGCGTGAAGACGTCCGGTCCGACCAGGTCGTAGCACTGAGCTGCGGTCTGCGGCAGGTCGAGCGCCGCGACGAACGCATGCGCGACGTCCTCGACCCAGACCGGCTGGAACCGGGCATCGGGCGAACCCAGCGGCACGAACGGCGCGAGCGCCAGCAACCGCGCGAACAGCGTGAGGAAACTGTCGCCGTCGCCGAAGATCACCGAGGGCCTGAAGATCGTGGTCGCGAGCCCCGCCGCCTGCGCCGCTCTCACCCGTTGTTCGGCGTCGCCCTTCGTGCGCTGGTATTCGCTCGGTGCGGACAGCCCGGCGCCCAGCGCGCTCATGTGCAGGTAACGGCGCACCCCATGGCGGACACAGGCGGCAATGCAGTGCTCGGTGAGCAGGACGTGCGAGCGGCGGAAGTCGCCGGACCGGCCCTCGTGCAGGATGCCGACCAGGTTGACCACCGCGTCGCAACCGGCCACCAGTTCGGACAGTTGCGCCGCGTCGTTCACGTCGGCGCTCACCAGCTCGACACTGGGCAGCACGATCAGGTCGGCCTTCGTGCGTTCCCGGTTGCGCGTCGGGATGATCACCCGCACACCGCGCGCTGCCAGCCGCTCGGCGACATGCCGCCCGACGAATCCGCTGCCGCCGACCAGGCAAACCCTGTTCACTCTGCTCATATCGATTTCCAGCTCGGTTGCATGCACAGCTCAGCGCTCAGTTGCGCGCGGGAATGGTGCCGATACGGGCCCGCAACGAGGTCACATGGTCCCCGAACTGCTGGGCGTAATAGGTCGCGTTCGACATCACTCGTTTCACGTAGTCGCGCGTTTCGCCGAACGGGATGCTCTCGGCGTAGATCGCCGCGTCCAGGGGCTGCGCCGTGCGCCAGGCGCGCGCGCGCCCGGGGCCGGCATTGTATGCCGCCGACGCCAGCACCGGATGGTCGTCGAGGTCGTTGAGCACGGTGCGCAGGTAGGCAGTGCCCAGGCCGAGGTTGACCTGTACGTCATTGACCAGCGACGGACGGAAATCAAGCATGCCCGTGCGCTTGGCCACCCATGCCGCCGTGGCCGGCATCAGCTGCATCAGGCCGGAGGCTCCGGCGTGGGACCGCACGTCGGGCAGGAAGCGGCTCTCCTGGCGGATCAGCCCGAGCACGAAGGCCTCGTCGAGTTGCTGGCTCTTCACGTGCGCCTGCAGTTCGTCCCGGAACGGCGCCAGGAAGCGCAGCGAGAAGTCGTGGCGTTCACGCGTGCGCTCGGCGGTCGCGATCGCACGGTCCCAGAGCCGGTTGCGCCGCGACCACTCGGCCGCTGACAACAGCTGCTCGTCGGTCATGGTGCGGATCACCCAGAACCATTCGCGGTTACCCTCGAAACGCATCTGCAGCCGGTAGAACGCCAGCGCCCGCTGCACCGCCGGGTGCTTGCCGAACGCCTCCATCTCGTCGCGCGACGGCTTGAACGGCGGCGGCGCAGGCGGCCCGGCCACCGGGCCGAGGTCGTCCAGCGCAAGCTGGCCGTAGAAGCTGAACTCGCGCGACAGGGCCGCGAGTATCGGCACCGCCTCGTCGTTGCGCTTGAGTTCGCGCAACGCGCGTGCGCGCCAGTAGCGCCAGGCGGCCTCCTGCTGCTCGCGTGGGGTCATCTGGCCGATCGCGGCAAGCACCTCCGGCCAGGCCTCGGCGCGCAGCGCGGCGCGCACCCGCCAGCCGAGCATCTCGTCGTTGAGCTGCACGCCGCCAGCCATGCGGAACCAGCGCAACGCATCGGGATCGAACCGGCGCGCGCCCAGCCAGGCGATCGCACCCCAGGTGTATCCGCGCTCGGCCTCGCTGAACAGCTGGTCGATGCGCCCCCAGGCCTCGGCTGCGTTCGGCGGCGACGTACGCGCCAGCCGATGCGCCGCGAACATCACGACCTCGCGCTGCGCGCGGGTACGCAATTCATTCTTCCGGTCGAGCATCGCCTGCGGATTGTTCAGCGCGAAGTCGACCGCCTTGCCGTCGGGCTGCTGCCCGGCCGGAAGGAAGGCCGCGACGCGGCGCACGGTGCCCGCCTGCCCGGCCTCGAACGCGAGCCGTATGCGCGCCCAGATGTCATCGGCGCGCAGCGCTCCGGAGGCGATCAGATCCTGGAACAGCGGCGTGCAGCTCTCCGGCAGGTCGCGCCCGGTGAACCAGAGCGGCCGCGCCTCGACGAGGGCCGAGGCATCGCCGGCGTTGCGCCGCTGGGTCAGCGCATGGCAGTCGACCTCGGTGTCGCTGTTCACCAGACGCGGATGTTCGGCTGCGAACAGGTCCCACTGTCCGCGGCGGCCGAGCAGCTTCAGCCAGTCGGCGCGCAACTGGTCACCCGCCCGGGTATCGGCCAGCCGTGCGAGTGCAGCCTGCACCTCGGCGGTCTCGGCGTTCTCCAGCCGCAGCCGCAGCTGCCAGTACTGGACCCAGGGCTCGAGCGGGTGGTCGCGCAACCGGGCAGCCGCCTGGTCGAGCCGCGTCGCCTGCCCGAGCCGGAACGCCTCCCGGGCCGCGCGGAATTCATCGTCCTGCTGCAGCACCTGCGCCGATACCTGGGGCTGTGCCGCGGCAACGGGCGCCAGCGCCGGCACCAACCCGGCCACCAGGCCGGCGGCCAGCGCGATCGCGCATCGGCCGGACGGCAGCCAGGCAATCGACCCGCGCGCGCGGGTCAGCACGGCGGCTGCATGGCCGACCAGCGCACGGAAGGAGCCGGGGGGGCGCAGTTCATGCCAGCAGTTCAGTGTCGGGAAATGCTTCACCTGATGATTGTACCCGCTGGCCAGCGGTCAACGACCGAGGAACAACCGGTAGGCGGGGTTGGCCGACTCATCCTGGTAGCGGTAGCCGAGTTCCGCCAGGAACCGGCGGAACCGGGCCGCATCCCTGGCCGGCACCTGCATGCCGACCAGCACGCGTCCGTAGTCGGCTCCGTGGTTGCGATAGTGGAACAGGCTGATGTTCCAGCCGCCGCTCATCGCCTCCAGGAAACGCGTCAGCGCGCCCGGACGCTCCGGGAACTCGAAGCGGTAGACGATCTCGTCGTCCACCGAGGGCGCCCGCCCGCCGACCAGGTGGCGCACATGCAGCTTCGCCATCTCGTTGTCGGTCAGGTCCTGCGCCGCGAGCCCCGCCTTCTTCAGCGTCTTCACCAGGTCGGCGGTCTCGCGCCGGCTCTTCACCTCGATGCCGACGAACACCTGCGCCTGCGCCGCGTCCGCATGGCGGTAGTTGAACTCGGTGACGTTGCGCGGGCCGAGCAACGCGCAGAACGCCTTGAAGCTGCCCGGCTGCTCCGGGATGGTCACCGCGAGGATGGCCTCGCGCGACTCGCCGATCTCGGCTCGTTCGGCGACGAAGCGCAGCCGGTCGAAGTTCATGTTGGCACCGCAGGCGATCGCCACCAGCGTCTTGCCGCGCGCCCTCTCGCGCTTGGTCCACGCCTTCAGGCCGGCGATCGCCAGTGCACCGGCCGGCTCGAGGATCGAGCGCGTGTCCTCGAACACGTCCTTGATCGCGGCGCAGATCTCGTCGGTGTCGACCCGGATGATCTCGTCCACAAGCACCTGGCAGAGCCGGAACGTCTCTTCCCCGACCTGCTTCACCGCGACGCCGTCGGCGAACAGGCCGACCTGCTCCAGGCGCACCCGATGCCCGGCCTGCAGCGACTGGTACATCGCATCGGAATCGACCGGCTCGACGCCGATCAGCCGGATTTCCGGCCGCAGCCGTTTCACGTACGCGCCGATGCCGGAAATCAGGCCGCCACCGCCGATCGCGACGAAGATCGCATCGATCGGCCCCGGATGGTCGCGCAGGATCTCCATGCCGATCGTGCCCTGTCCGGCGATCACGTCCGGATCGTCGTAGGGATGCACGAAGGTCAGCCGGTGGCGCTTCATCAGCACCAGCGCATGCGCATAGGCTTCGTCGTAGGTATCCCCGGCCAGCACCACCTCGGCGCCCCGTGCCGCCACCGCCTGCACCTTGATGTGCGGCGTGGTGACCGGCATCACGATCATTGCCTTGCAGCCGAGCTTCTGCGCGGACAGCGCGACGCCCTGCGCATGGTTGCCGGCGGAGGCCGCGATCACGCCGCGCCGCAGGGTGGCGGGCGACAGGTTCACCATCTTGTTATAGGCGCCGCGCAGCTTGAACGAGAACACCGGCTGCATGTCCTCACGCTTGAGCAGCACCGAGTTCCCGACCCGCGCCGACAGCGAGGGGGCGAGGTCGAGCGGCGTCTCGATCGCGACGTCGTAGACGCGGGCCTTGAGGATGCGTTCGAGGTATTCCGTGGGCATGGCTTCCAGCGCTGGGGGTGGGTGACGGGGACGCAACGGGATGCGGCGGCGCCGTGCCGGGTGCATCCGGCGCGTGATCCTGCAATAATCATCTCATGGCTACGCAGGACGAACTCAAGCGCAGCGCCGCGAAAGCCGCGATGGCGTACGTACCGGAAAACGCCGTCATCGGCGTGGGCACTGGCTCGACCGTCGATTTCTTCATCGCCGAGCTTGCCGCGATGAAAGACCGGATCGAAGGCGCCGTGTCCAGTTCCGAAGGCAGCAGCGCGAAGCTGAAGGCCGCGGGGATCCGGGTGATCGACCTCAACAGCGTCGACGAGGTCGCGGTGTACGTCGACGGCGCCGACGAGATAGACGCCCGGATGCGCATGATCAAGGGCGGTGGCGGCGCACTGACCCGCGAGAAGATCGTGGCGGCCGTCGCGACGCGGTTCGTCTGCATCGTCGACGAGAAGAAACTGGTCGGCACGCTTGGCCGCTTCCCGCTGCCGATCGAGGTGCTGCCGATCGCCCGAAGCCATGTCGGGCGGCAGGTCGCGCGCATGGGCGGCCAGCCATCCCTGCGCGCCGGCTTTGTCACCGACAACGGCAACCTGATCCTCGACGTGCATGGCCTGAAGATGCACGACCCGGTCGCGCTCGAGTCGGAACTGAACCAGATCGCCGGCGTGGTCTGCAACGGCCTGTTCGCGCGCCGTCCCGCCGACATCGCGCTGGTGGCCTCCGCCGGCGGCGTGCGTACGCTGGCTGGCTGAACGTGCCATCCTGTCCAGGCACGGCCGCCATGTGCGTGTCATATTCACCGGATATCCTGCGCGGTCAACCTTCACTCGACATCGGGGCATCGACATGAACCAGCACATCGCGAAGCAGTTCGATGCGGAACTCGAGGCCGTGCGCGCCCTCGTGCTGCAGATGGGTGGCCTCGTCGAGCAGCAGATCACCAGCGCGATCGAGGTCCTGTCCACCGGCAACCTCGAGCAGTGCGACCGCATCATCCATGCCGACCACCGGGTCAACGGGCTCGAGATCGAGATCGACGAGCAGTGCAGCCACATCATCGCGCGCCGTCAGCCGACGGCGATAGACCTGCGCATGATCCTGACGGTCATCAAGACCATCACCGACCTCGAGCGCATCGGCGACGAGGCGGCGAAGATCGCCCGCATGGCGAAGAACCTGCACGAGCGCGACGCGCTGCAGATCCCGCGCTACCGCGACATCAAGCATGTGTCCGAAATCGCGGTCGACATGCTCCGCCAGTCGCTCGATGCGTTCGCACGGCTCGACATCGCGGTTCCGGCCAAGGTCGTACGGCTCGACGAGCAGGTCGACGACGAGTTCAAGACGATCGTGCGCAAGCTGATCACCTTCATGATGGAGGACCCGCGCACCATTTCGTCGTCGCTCGAGATCCTCTGGGTGGCCAAGGCGATCGAACGCATCGGCGACCACGCGAAGAACATGTCCGAGTACGTGGTGTACCTGATCAAGGGCAAGGACGTGCGCCACGTGAGCGCCGAGCAGCTCGAACGCGTAGTGGAGCAATGACCGCCAGCAGGCGCGCGACGAGGCCGGCCGGAGGCCTGCCGGCGCGATGACGCAGCTGTCCACCCTGGCAGCTGTCGACCTGGGTTCGAACAGCTTCCACCTGCAGGTCGCCCGAGTCGTAGGCGATCAGTTCTATCCGCTCGATTCGCTGCGCGAGCCGGTACGCATCGGCGCTGGGCTGGGCGCCGACAAGCGCCTGGACGAAGCTGCCCAGCAGCGCGGCCTGAGCGCGCTGCGCCAGTTCGGCGAACGCCTGCGCGGGATGCCGGTAGAGGCGGTGCGCGCGGTCGGCACCAACACGCTGCGCGTCGCGAAGAATGCAAAGGAGTTCCTGGCCAGGGCCGAGGCCGCGCTGGGCTTCCCGATCGAGGTGGTAGCCGGGCGCGAGGAGGCGCGGCTGATCTACCTCGGCGTCGCGCACGGCCTGCCGCCGTCGCCAGCCCCCCGGCTGGTGGTGGACATCGGCGGCGGCTCCACGGAATGCATCATCGGGATCGGCCTGGAACCGCGGAAGCTGGAAAGCCTGTACATGGGCTGCGTGAGCTTCTCGATGCGGCACTTCGCAGATGGCAGGCTGAGCAAGTCGAACTTCCGCGCCGCCGAGACCGCTGCCGGCACCGAGCTCGAGACCATACGCAAGGCGTTCCGCCATGGCGAGTGGACGCATGCAATCGGCTCCTCCGGCACGGCACGCGCGCTGGGCGACCTGCTCGAGTTCAACGGCTATACCGACAACGGCATCACGCTCGACGGCCTGCAGCGCCTGAAGGCGCAGATGATCCGCATCGGCGCGCTCGACCGGCTGGACGCGCTGGCGCTCGCCGGCCTGCGTGCCGACCGGGTACCGGTGCTGCCCGGGGGTCTGTCGATCATGCTGGCGGTGTTCGAGGCCCTCGAAGTGCAGCACATGACGCTGGCCACTGGTGCGATGCGCCAGGGCATCCTCTACGACATGCTGGGCCGCTTCCACCATCACGACATGCGCGACCTGACCGTCGAGCAGTTCATGCAGCGCTACCACGTCGATGAAGCGCAGGCCCGCCGCGTCGGCACGCTTGCGCAGGGGCTGCTGCGCGATCTCCTCGACGGGGAACCGGCTGGTGCAGCCACCGCCGGGCACCTGCTCGACTGGGCGGCGCGGCTGCACGAGATCGGCATCACGGTCGCCCATTCCGGCTACCACAAGCACACCGCCTACATCATCCGCAACGCGGACATGCCCGGCTTCTCGCGTAGCGAGCAGGCACGGCTGGCGACCCTGGTGCTGGCGCACCGTGGTTCGCTCGACAAGATGCAGGGCATGCTCGAAACCCCGGCGGACATCGCGGCGACGATGGCGCTGCGCCTGGCGGCGATGTTCCACCGCTCACGCACCGACCTCGTGCTGCCGGTGATCGAGGCGCGCCTGCAGCGTGGCGAGTACCGGCTCAAGCTCGAGCCGAACTGGCTGGCAGCCAACCCGCTGACCGCCGCCCTGCTGCGCGACGAGATCGCGCAGTGGCGCAAGGCGGGCATCACGCTCGACGTGCGCCCGATGCAGGAACTGCTCGAAGTCACCTGACCGGGCGGCGCGCCGCGGCGGTCGCGGCTACTGGTCGTGTGCGCCGTCGATCAGGATGAACGCGACCGCGCAGTCGTTGTCCGATCGGTTGCTCCACGCGTGGTTGGTGCCGCGCTGGATGATCACGTCGCCCTGCCGGCAAAGCACTTCGGAATCGTCCAGCACCAGCCAGATCTCGCCCTCCAGCACCAGGCCGTAGTCGACGGTCTTCGTCTTGTGCATCAGCGGGTGGCGAACGTTCTCGCTGTGCTGCGAGGCCTCGGCCGAGCCCACTGCACCGAATGCGGCACGGGCCTTGTCGCCGGTCAGGTTGTGGATGAAGGTCTTCTCCGGCGGGAAGCGCACCACGCGGAACACGTTTCCGCCTGCCGCCGGCTGCAGGGTCTTCACCGAGGCCGTCGCATCGGGCGCGTCGATCGCCATCGGCGAGCGGTCGCTGACCCAGAGCTCGCTCATGGTCAGGCCGCCGCGCAGCTCGACGGTACGCACGTTGGGGGTGTCGCGGTCCTCTACGACGACGGCGACGCCCTTCGCGTCATGTCCGGTGACGATACGGCGGATGGGTTTGTGCACGGCGGGGCTCCTCGACGGGGATTGAACGGAATCGGAGGGTAGCGCGAGTCGGCGACC